>DXZF01000001.1 GCA_019415425.1 Bacillota bacterium
GTTGCGGTTGCACAGCGTCCCGGATCCCCGCTTTGACTACCGTCTGTCCACCGTGCCGGCCTCTATCCACCCCGCTGCGGCGGCTGCGGTGCTGTACGCACACCGCGCGTTCATGCAACGGCGGCACGCCGTGCTGGATCCGTGCTGCGGCGCCGGGACGCTGATGGTCGAACGCGCCAAGTTGATGGGCGCGCGCACGCTGATCGGCACCGATATCAGCCCATCGGCCTGGCGCATCGCGCGGGGCAATTGCCATGCCGCCGGGCTGCACGCCAAGGTGTACAACCGCGACGCACGCGGCTTTCACAGCGATTACGGCGTGGATGAGATCCTCTGCAACCTGCCGTTTGGGCACCGCGTAGGCAATCACGAGAGCAACGAATCGCTGTACGACGCCCTGCTGGCCCAGTGGCCGGCGCTGCTCAGGCCGGGCGGGTTTGTGCTGGCCATCACCACCGAAAAGGCGCTGTTTCGGCAACTGGCGCAAAAACACGGCTGGCGCGTGGTGCGCCAGACGCCGTTTTCCTCCGGCGGCCTGTCGCCCTCGGCATTTTTATTGATGCGATAAGCGCATTCCCTTTTGGCAGAACGACACCCCCTGCAGGCAATCTGCAGGGGGTGTCGCACAACGGGACTCTCCCCGCTTTGCTCTGCCCAGGTATCGCACAGGCGGCGCACAGAAGCCGGCTCCTCGGCGATCTCACTGTACGACGACCTGTATCGGGGTGCACGCGCCGCTGTTGCAATCGCTTTCGCTGACGCTGCAGGCGGCGATTCCCAGGCGCATATCCATTTGCGCTTTGAGGACAATCCGATCTCCCGCCTTGGAAAGGGGCGGTTTGACCGCCACGTTGCCATGGGCATCGATTTGCACATGCATGAACAGATTGACCGGGCAGATGATCGGGCGGCGTTCCCCCAGGCTCTGGTTGATGTTGTCCAGGCAATTCGGATGATTTTCGCCATTGTGATAGAAAAAAT
Organism: Bacillota bacterium; assembly: GCA_019415425.1. Lineage (GTDB taxonomy): Bacteria > Bacillota > Clostridia > Christensenellales > QAND01 > Allochristensenella. Next base: position 982 of record DXZF01000001.1, read on the forward strand.
CATACATCTCGGGCCGGCAACAGGGGTGCAACAGGTCATGTTCCCCCACATCGTCCTCTACAACCAGGAACATCGGGCGATAGCGATTGGAGTAGATGCAATCGCCCTTTTGCAGGCGCAAAGACGCGTTGCAATCAATCGTAACGCCGGTGGATAAAAACTCGTTGGAGTCGGTAGCGGACTCTGCAAAAAAGTCCACGACCTGCCCGCCTTCCACGTCGATGACCGACACCATCTGGCCCTTTGTCACCTCTATACACATCCCGCTGCACGGCTGGAGGTCATATACCCGTTTCATCTTGGTTCCTCCCCTTCCTCTTCGTAACATCCACACGCTATCTAGCCAAAGCGGCCGGCCCTGCGCTCAATAGATCGAATGCCCGATGCTAAAGCACGCCGTCATGACCACCAGCGCCAGGCCGCTGAGCGCCAGCGCGGTGCCGCGCCGCACCGGCGTCTTGCACACGTCGGCCAGCACGTAAAACGCCGGAAACATCGCCATCAGATACCGTGGCCCGCTCAACAGCCAGGCGGCGGAGATCATCATCAGAAAGTACGCGCAATTGTACAGGCTCAGCGCCGTGCACAGCCGCCGGATGCCCGCAATCAGCAGGAACAGAAACAGGAAGATGGCCACGAACTGGGAAATCCACAGCGCCGCATGGTGTGCATGCTCGTTGGTCAGCATGCGGTCGGTCACGGTGCGCACGGCGTTGGGGAACAGCGAAAAGCCGTTGTACCAGTGCTCGCGCTGGTGGATGAGGAACATGAACGCATTGCCCGTCACCGCATAGTTGAGCAGCAGGTATCCGCCCGTGCCCAGCGGCGCCAGCAGGCTCCAGACCGCGTGCCGGAGCCAGGCGCCCACGTGCAACCGCCCGTTTTGCCACGCGTCGATAAACGCCTGCGCCACCAGCGGGACGGCGCACAGTACCCCGGCCGCGCGCGTGAATGCGCACAGAAATCCCATGCACCCCGCCGCAATCCACCGGCGCGTGCGCGTGTAGTACAGTGAGGCGGCACTGGTCAGCAAGAACAGCGGTTCGCTGTACGCATTGTGAAAGAAGAACGCCACCGGAAACAGCAGCATCAGCTGGATGGCGGTGTGCACCGTGCGCTTTTCAAATTCCAGGATGCCCAATTGGAATATGTACAGGCAGGCAAAAAACATCAACACAAAGTTGAGCAGCACGGCCGAGAGCAACAGATCGCCAAACGTCAGGAGGGAAAACATCCTGACCAGCAGCGGGAACAGCGGAAAGAAGACGATGAAATAGCGCGTTTCACCCACGGCGGTATACCCGTTTTGCGCAATTTCCAGATAGTGCAGCGCATCGGCCTTGTGAAAGGCGTTTGCAAATGCCTGCGGCAGGCTCTGCATGCCGTATTGCAGCCACTGCGCCAAAATGCCCACCGCGTAGATGCCCACCGTCGTGCCCAGCAGCCAATAGAAGATGCGCCGCACGTCGCGCGCGTCCATGCGCGCGGTACCCAGTGGCACGGGCGCGGCGTTGAGCTGCCGGATGCCGTGGCACACGCTGCCC
>DXZF01000010.1 GCA_019415425.1 Bacillota bacterium
CATTTTGCACTTCTCCACCTTCAGCATGGTCGCGGCGCTGCCGTTTATGATCGCCGATTTCGTGATGCCCAATTTCACCGAATTCATCCTGCTGTTGCTCATCGGCGTGTTTGCCGCGGGCGGGCAGGTTTCGCTGACGTACGCGTTCCGCATGGCGCCCGCCTCGGAAGTGAGCATTTTCGACTATGCGGGCATCATCTTCTCCAGCCTGCTGGGCTATCTCATTTTGGGCGAATCGCTCACGGCCAAGTCCATCATCGGCGGGCTGCTGATCATCCTGGCCTCTGCCATGGTGTTCTTCTACAACCGCCGCGCCGTCAGCCAGCAACCCACCCGCAACCTCAAATAACCGATTGATCCTCACGCCGCTTGCGGCGTGGTGTTCGCCTTTTCAACCCAAAGGGGCACGGGAGCCATTGCGCTCCCGTGCCCTTTTGCATGCGGCAAAACCCTTTTGGATCACAATTTGTTTACAATTCTTTACACCGTCTTTTCATTTTTTTACAGCCCCATGCGCGCTTCCCAGGCCGTGAAGTTGTTACGATGAAAATGGGATTTTTTATCCGCGACCCCGAAAATCCGCTCAATCTCTCGCAATCTATTCTCAAGAGGTGGCCATGGACCATGCTTGCACTCACCCCCGGCGATTCTCCCATCGTGGAGCGCGTGTATGCGGCCAAACAGGATGCCGCGCAGGCCGATGCGCTGATCGCGCAATACCTGCCCTTTATCCGTGCCGAGACGGCCAAATTCCTGCGCCGCCCGCCCGTAGAAGGGCAGGACGATGCGCTCAGCATTGCCCTGTGCGCTTTCCACGAGGCCATCTTGCACTACCACCGTACCAAGGGCGCCTTTTTGCGCTACGCGGCCCGGGTCATCCGCAACCGGCTGATCGATGAGGCGCGCAGAGAGCGCCGTCACAGTGGGCAGATCTCCTTTGAAGGGCCGCAGGGGCAGGACGACGCCCCTTCCCTTGAGCAGACGCTCTCGGACGGCGTGGACCCTGCCGAAGCGCTGCTGCTGCGCAGTGCAACGCGGCAGGAG
>DXZF01000100.1 GCA_019415425.1 Bacillota bacterium
CTCAAATCCAGCATGTTGAGCACATTTGTATACGACAATTCGTACTGCAGCGAAAAGCCCAGCACATCAAATGCACCCAGCGGGTCGCCCGACTCCAGGGCATACAGCGATTCCCCATTTTCCCGCAGCGCCCGCTCCGCATCCACCCACGGCGCATACGCGCGCTCGCAGGCCACAAAGTCGCAATCATTGAGCACCTGATAGAGGATCCGCGAGCCCATATGGCTCATCCCCACCTCATATACATCGGGAAAGCAGAGCGCAAAGCGCACTTTGCCCGCCGGGTCCTTGTGTACGCTGTACAGCTCCCCACCGGTATAACGCGCAGGTTTGTCCACATGCGCAATCCAACTTCGATTGACCATACCATCCGTCCTCTCAAAACACTACTTTACATGATACGGATTTACATGGTCAAGGATTTTCTCCAGCGTACATGTGTACCCCAAATCCACAATGCCCTGTAGTAGTTGAGTCTCGGTCAAATGCCCCAAAGGGCGCATGGCGTCGTCCACCACTTCAATGCTGCTCACCGTGCCGCGCCGCAGCCGGCCAATGACCTGTGTAGCCTGTAGATCCTTATGTGCAGTGAGCGTATCGCGCGCCATGGGCGCCCGGCGTACGCGCATGCGCTTTTGTTCCGCCTGTTTCATCGCGCCATACATGCTGCTGCGGTTTAACTGGTAGGCACTTGCGAGCAGCAACACCCCGATGCCGATCAGGCTGAGGTTGACGCGCCCGGTCTGCATCCACGCGCTCATCGCCGCGCCGACCACCAGCACGCCCATCCCCATGCCCAGGTAGCAGCTGATGCGCCTGGCCCGCTCCATGCCCACAATCGGTTGCAGGCAGGCGCAGAGCATGCGGCCGCCGTCCAACGGCACTGCGGGCAGCAGATTGAACAGGCCAATGGCCAGATTGCTCTGCACCCACAGCGACAGCGCAGGCGAATACTGATTGGGGAAGACCCACAGCAGAACCTGTACCAACAGCAAATTGGCCACGGGGCCGGCCAGCGCAATCAGGAATTCGCTGCGCCCCGAAGGGGCGCGCTCCATCTTCGCCACGCCGCCAAAGGGCAGGAGTGAGACGCTCTGTGTCTTGACCCCAAGGACCCTTGCCATGAGCACATGTGCCATTTCGTGTACCAGCACGCATGCGAACGCGACGAGCAATGGGGACAGCATGCCAAACAGGGCCGCCGGCACACACAGCGCCAGCAGCAACGGGTCCACGCGCAGTTTGACGCCCGCAATCCTCCCAACACACATGGTTACTGCGCCCCCAGATAGCTCAACGGGTTGCGCGCAGCCCCCGAAGCGTGCAGGGCAAACACCAGCACTCCATCCTCGCCCAGCGTACCGATCTCCTGCCCCTTTTGTACCTCTGCCCCTTTGTCCAAAGGCGATTTGGCCAGCCCGTAGTAGTACGTCTCCAGCCCGTCTGCGTGTTCGATGCGCAGATAGTTGCCGTACTGTTCGCTCACGCCCCGCTTGGTCACACGCCCTGCATCGATCGCCACCACTTTTGCCCCTGCGGCCGCCTGAAAGGCGATATTGGGCAGATTGTCCTGCCCAAAGGAACGCATGAGGTTCCCCTCTACCGGGTAACAGCGCTGGCTCTGCGTGCCAAAGACCGCAGCCGCACCCGGGAACAGGTTTTCCACAAACTTGAGCCGGCCCAACGTCTCGTCCAGATCCAGATCATACGTGAACAGCTGTGTCAGCGTCTGCCGTGCGTTCTGTGCAAATGTGCCGGGCACAAAGCGCACCAGCAAACACAGCGCGGCCACCGCTGCACACACCGCCATTTTGATCTGTAACCCGCTCCAACGCCTGTGCTTTGCCTCTTTTGTGTGCGCCGTCCGATGCCGCCTCTGTGTAGCAGACGCTCCACTGTGCCTGCGCCGGGCCGGCAGCAAAGCGCGCACCGGTGCTTCTGGCGGCGCATGGTGTGATGCGCGCTGCTCCGACAGCTCACGCGAGACAAACGTCGCCGTTTCCCGCTGCTCCTGCATCCGGATTCCCCCTTTGGTTCATTGACCCTGTAAGGGAGTATATGCGCGCAGCAGGGCAAATAAAACAGCCTCAAAAGGGCAGCAAAAAGGGCCGGGAGAACTTCCCGGCCCCAAGTGGGGTGCTGCTACCATCGAGAGCCGATGTTGAGCACCAGCCCATAGGAGATCATATTGGTCAGCATGTTGCTGCCTCCATAGCTGACAAACGGCAAGGGAATGCCGGTGACCGGCATGAGGCCCATGGTCATGCCGATATTTTCAAATACGTGGATAAAGATCATGCTGGCCACACCCACCACGACGATGGAGCCAAATCGGTCGCGCGTGCGCAACGCGATGCGGAGCGTACGGTACAACAGGCACCCGAACAGCAGAATCAGAATGCATCCGCCCACAAACCCGAACGTTTCACCGGTAACCGAGAAGATAAAATCCGATTCCTTGACAGGCACCCAGCTCAGCTGCGAAAGGTGTCCCTCGGCAAACATACCTTTGCCTGTCACCTGGCCCGACCCGATGGCGATTTGCGAGCGCTCTACGTTGTATCCGATACCTGTCGGATCCAGCGACGGGTCGAAGAAAGAGAGAATGCGGTTCTTCTGCATATCCGAGAGCAACAGCCACGCAACAGGCAGGCATACGGCAAGGCCGCCCGCCAGCGACAGCACAATTTTCTTGCCCAGGCCTACCACAAAGAGAATGCCCGCGGCCACGCACACCAGCACCATGGCCGTGCCCATATCCGGCTGCAATGCCACCAGCAAAAACGGCAGGGCGACGATCAACGCGGGCTTCCACAGTTCCCGGAACGAGTCGATCTTCTGCTCCTGCGGTCTGCTGGCAAATATCGAGGCCAGCATGAGCATGAGCGAAATCTTCATCAGCTCGCTCGGTTGGAAGCCCACCGAGCCAAACCGATACCAGCTGACGGTGTTATTGGTCACCGTGGCCAGCAGGTACAACAGCGCCAGCACGACGACGTTGATCCAGTAGATGATGGGTGCGGCATCGCGCAGCGCCGTATAGTCGATCATCATCACGATCAGCATCGCCACCAGGCCGATGACAAACCAGATGGCCTGCCGGATCACGAGGTTCAAGTTGAGATTGGCCAGCTTTTCCGAGAGCGTCGCCTCGTTGCCGGTGGCGGGCGACGCCATGGCCGCCGCCAGGCTCAGCAGGCCAAAACAGACCAGCGCCAGAATGTTCAACAGCAGCAGCCAGTCAATTTTGCGGATGGTTTTTTGATCCAGTAATTTTCGCATCTGTCTCCCTTTTCCATGGATGCCCAACAGGCGCTATTCTACAAGCTCACCTGGCTGCGGCAGCGTCGAATTCTCCTGCTGCTCCTGCCTGTCGCGGTAAAAGCCGATGATGTCGCGCGCAGCCTGCCCGGCCAACGCGCCGCTGTAGCCGTTGGGAATGTAGATGACCACGGCGATCTCGGCATTTTCAATGGGCGTATAGGCGACGAACCACGCCGTGTTTTCCAGGTCGATCGTGCCCACCTGCGCCGTGCCCGTCTTGGCCGCCATGTCGTTGACATACGGAAAGCCTACGAACATGTCTGCACCGGTACCGCCGTCTTCGGCGGAGATCACCTCGCGCATGCCTTCGCGGATCAGATCGAGATAACCGTTCCGATCGCCCAGCGTGCTGACCACCTTGGGATCGCTCTCCTGAATGACGGTACCATCCCGATCCACGACGCGCTTGATAATGGTACTCTGATACACCGTGCCGCCGTTGGCAATGGCAGAGATGTAGCGCGCCACCGCGATAGGCGTCACCGCCGTGACCGACTGGCCAATGCCGGTGATGACGGTCTGAAGCGGGTTCCAGGTGATCTCGTAGAGGATGGAGTTGATGGTCAAGTGCCATCTGCGCGCATACGAGATGGATTCGGGAATATCCAACTCTTCCCGCAAGATGCTGCGGATGGCCGGGCCGATGTCGGTGGTGGAACCGACCAGTTGCACGATGCGCGTGGCCGCCGTCTCCACCTGCTCGTCAGAGTATTCCACATTGCGCATCGTTCCAAACAGGTGCAGTTGCTTTTTTACCGCCTCCAACACCAAATACGGCTTGGAATTGAGCTGCCCGGTACGGATGTCCTTGGTGTTGTCGTACAGCACCTGCTGATTGGCCACGTGGCTGGTCACTTCGCCCGTCAATTCTATGCCGGTCTGGCTGGTGAGGCCGAAGATGTCCGCCCACTTGTTGAGCTTGCTGATGCCCAGGTTGTTGGCCACGGTGTAAAAATAGTAGTTACAGCTGTCTTTGAGGGCCTTGACGATGTTCTCGTCCGTGTGCTTGCTGGGGTCCTTTTGCCAGCAGGAGGGCGCCCTGCCCTGTGTGACGATCTCGGAAAACTCGGTCTGGCAGTCGATGGTGGTCTCTGGGGTGATCGCCCCTTCCATCAATCCCGCATAGCCGGTAACTATCTTAAAGATGGAGCCGGGCTCGGCACGCGAACTGATGGCCTTGTTGAACAGCGGCGTGGTGGTCTCATCGTTCAGCGTGGCGTAGTCCTCTTCCGAAATTCCGCCGGTGAACAGGTTGGGGTCATAGGATGGATAGCTGGCCAGCGCCAACACCTGCCCCGTATTGACATCCATGACAATCGCTGCGCCGGTTTTGGCAAAGCGCGTAGCCGTGCCGCCGCGGTCCTGTTCCTTTTGCTGGTATTTTTCCAGGTTGGCGTTGTAAATCTGTTGTTGTGTCTGGTTGATGGATTGGATATTGCTCTCCAGCGCCTCCTCGACCTTCTTTTGCAGGTCGGCATCGATGGTGAGCACGACGTCGTAACCCGGGCTGGCCTCCGTCTCGCTCAACACGCGGGTGGCCTTGCCGCGGCTGTCGATCTCCACCACCTGTTTGCCCATGCGCTCTCCGCTGTTGCTGGTCAGATACTCCTCCATGGTCGCTTCCACGCCCGATACACCCACCAGAGCGTCGGCGCTGTAACCCTTTTCGGACAGTTCTTCCAGCTGCTCCTCACTGTACACTTTGGACATATAGCCCACTACATGCGAAGCCAGCGTGCCACGCGGGTATACGCGCGTATAGCTCTGCACAGCGCTCATGCCTTCGAGATCGTTGGCGCGCTGCGTGATCTCCGCCACCGTGCTGGCGTCCACATCGTAGGCAATGACGACGGGTACGTATGACTTGAACGCGTAGTTCTGTACTTCCTGCCAGATGGAGAGCACCTTGTGCGCCGTCTCATAGTCCAACTCATCGGGGATCATGTAGCGTTGACGCAGCGTGTTGAACGCCTCCTCCGCTGTGGCTGTCTCATCGATGCTCATATTGCTGCGCCACAGCCTTTCCCGGCTGGCAATCGCCGATTCGCTGGTAATGCCGCCCCAGTAAAAGTAATACGCACCGTTTTCATCCCGCCGGATGGAGAAGGTGTCGATCACCTCGTTGCCGTTCCTCTCCAAAATTTCGATGGTCTGTAAGATGATATCGGTATAGATGGCGCGCCACTTTTCGCCGGTACGCAGCGGGTCGCGGTAAAAATTGATGTTGTAACTGGTCTTGTCATAGGCCAACGGAACGCCGGAAGAATCCAAAATGCTGCCGCGATTGGCGCTAACGGTCAGCGTGCGCGTCATGTTGTCGTCACTTTCGGCGCGATACGTTTCACCCTTTATAACAGTCAAGTTGAACAGTGCGCCGGTCAGCACCAGCAGCAGCGCACCGAAAATCGCCATCATGCGGAAAATTTGTTTCTTTTGAAAATCCAATGGTCAACCTCACAAATTCACGCGCATGCGCACATGCGTCTCAATCCAGGCCCGTACGATGCCGCACGGCCATGTACCCACTTGTCAAAAGCAATCGCAATCCCAAAAATACCGGGATGGCCAACACGCCGGTCATCACGGCAGTCGGAAGAATGAACCGAATGAGCAAAATCAGTACATTGCCCAGCTGCACGCCAACAAACAGGCCCATCACCGCCGTGATGATTTCCCGTATAATGTACAGAACGCCCACAAACACGCCAAAGGCCAGCGGCGTCTGCTGCATGCCGCGATCGTAAACCGCACCGGCCATGTACCCTGTCACCAGGTAGATCAGCGCATAGAAGCCGCGCACCGGGGCAAAGAGCAAATCCATCAGCACACCGGCGCACAGCCCGCTCAGCGCTCCGCTCATGCGGCCGTACACGGCGCCCAAACACGCCATGACGCACAGCGTCAGGCAGGGCTGCAACTGTAGGATCTGCAATCGTGTGAACACGGCACAGTCCAGCGCCACTGAGAAAAACAATAGCAAAAAGATGGTCAGCCGTCTCATTCCTGCGTCTTCTCCTTGACGACCATCACTTCTTCAATGTGCAGAAAATCCACTGCAGGCTTGATCACGACGCTCTTGCCGGTAGACGAGCTCTGCTGCGAAACCTCCACCACCTGCCCGATGACAAAGCCGCTGGGAAATACGCCGCCCAGGCCGTTGCTGACCACGCGGTCGCCCGGCACCAGCTCGGCTTCGAGCGGCAGAAACGACATGATGCAGTTGCCATCCGTCCCGGTGCTCTGCGCAGAGCCGTTGACGACGCCATTGTCCCGCGTGCGCTCTACCGTGCCGCTGACAGAGCTGCGCGAATCGATGATGGACATCACCCGGCTCCACGTGCCGCCCGTCTCGGTCACACGGCCGACCAGGCCGTCGGCCGTGATGACGGCATCGTCCTTTTGCACGCCGTCGTTGTGCCCGGCATTGATGACGAATACGTCAAAGAAGTATCCCGGCTCCTTGGTGACGACGCTGGC
>DXZF01000101.1 GCA_019415425.1 Bacillota bacterium
GTCCGTTGGTTCTATCTGTTCTATGTATTTTACCGCCACATGATGACAACATCGTGTCGGTTTTTTGCACTTTTGTGGTGCCTGTGTTACGCTTTCCCGCCCGTGCAGTGCCCTACGCAGACGGGCGGGCGCGGCCATCGCACCCTCTACAGGCAGTCCTGCATGGCCCTGCGCAAAATCACATCCTGTTCGGCTTCGGGATCCTCCTCCACACGCCTTTCAATCGCCCTGCCCAGCGTGCGCTGCAGCTGCTGCGCCGTGACGTCAAACCCCTTTTCCCGCGCCACGCGCGCCAGTTCGGCGTACACGCGCTGCAGTTCGATATGCTCGTCGGCATCCAGCGGCTCCGTCACCGCACTGGCGTACATCTTGGTGGGCCTGTGCCACAGCTCCGTCTGCTCCACCGCTTCTTCCAGCAGCTTTTCGGGCTCGCCCTCATCGGGCACCGGATAGCCGGTGTATCCATCGGCAGCCAGCACCACCGTATCGAATTTGAGCGATTCCTTCACCTGTGCAAACATCCTGCACATGCGGTCCATGGACGCTTCGTCCTGGATGATCCACGCCAAAAATTCCCTTACACGATCAGCAGCCATCTTGCTTCCACTCCCTTTTTCTCTTGCAATCCTTGCTTGCTGCGTTCTATCACATCCGCTTTGCCTCTGGCGAGCATACGCACCGCCGGCATGCCACAGGCCCCTGCGCTGTTTTGCCCCGCGCGTTGCGCTACGATGCACCGCCGTAGAGCTGGCACACCACTTCGCGCATCTGCTGCGCGCTTTCGGCGCCAAAGATGCGCGCGCGCAGCTTGGCCGCCCCCGGCCGCCCGTGCACATACGCCGCAATCCACTTGCGCAGGTACGGCACCGCATGCCTTTCGCCCATCTTCTCCACTTCCATCTCGATGTGCTGCAAAATCACGGCACGCCTTTGCGCATCGGTCATCGCGGCGCTGGCAAAGAGGAACGGATTGCCCATCGCAGCCCGCCCGACCATCACGGCATCGCACCCGGTCTGCCGCATGCGCGCGGCCGCCTCTTCCCGGCTGTGCACGTCGCCGTTGCCGATGATCGCAATGCGCCCGCCCGCCGTCTCCACCGCGCGGCACACCGC
>DXZF01000102.1 GCA_019415425.1 Bacillota bacterium
TTCCAGTCCAGCGTAGTAACCTGGCAATCGATTCCAACGGCTTTGAGCTGATCTTTCGCCATGCGCGCCGCGTCGACGCGCGCGGTGTTGAGATTGTTTTCATTGACAATGACGCTCAGCGTCAGCTTTTGCCCATCTTTCTCTAAAATGCCATCGCCATCGGTGTCGGCATACCCCATCTCGGCCAACAACTGCTGCGCGCGCGCAGGATTGTACGCGTGCTGTGTGTGCGTCTGATCGTACAGATAGGAATCGGGCGGGATGGGCACATCGCTGGAGACGGCGTGCGACAGATACGCTTCCGTGATGATGGTATTGCGATCCAGCGCCTCAATGATCGCAGTGCGCATGCGCACATCGCTCATCACAGCGCGGCGCAGGTTGGGAATAATGCATTCATATTCCTGTGTCATCAACTCATAGACGTTGGTCACGCCCTGTTGCTTATAGCTGTTGGCCGTCAGTGAGGAGGTGTGCACAACGTCCACCAGCCGCACGTTCATGCTGGAGAGCGCGGTATCCGGGTCCGGCATGGCCTTGGCAATGATGGTCGTGATGTAGGGCGTGCGCCGCCACCAATTGGTGTTGGCGGTCAATTCCATCTGGCTGCCCGCTTCATAGTTGCTCACGCGGTATGCGCCGGTGCCGGGCGCAACAGAAGTTGCGCTGGCCGTGCCGCTTTGCAGGATGGGAAATGTGAGCCCGTGCAGCAACCGCGCGCTCTTGCGCTGTGTGGTAATGGTAATCGTATTGGTGTCCACCGCGGTATACGAGACAATCAGGTCCAGCACATCTGTGTAAAGCGACGTCTTTTGCGGATCGTTTTTGATGACAGATAGCTGATCGAGCGTGTAGACGACATCCTGCGCAGTCAGCGCCTTGTCGTTATGGAACATTGCATCCTTGCGCAGGTAGAACGTCCAGGTCAGCCCGTCTTCCGAAAGCGTCCACCGCTCGGCCAAACCCGGCAACGGGCGCATGGATTCATCGTACCGCACCAGCGAATCATAGATCAGGCCAAACAGATCTACCAGTTCACGCGTATTGGCCTCCAATGGATTGAGCGAAGCCGGAT
>DXZF01000103.1 GCA_019415425.1 Bacillota bacterium
TCTCTGCATAACCCTTCCCCTTCAGATGATGGCGCTGGCGTGGCGCGTGACGTGGCAGTTGAGATTGACCGCGCACGGCAACCCCGCAATGTGCGTCGGCGCGGTCTCGATGTGTACGGCCAGTGCCGTGGTACGCCCGCCCAGCCCCTGCGGGCCGATGCCCAGCGCGTTGATCTGCTGCAGCAGTTCCGCTTCCATCTGCGCATAGAATGGGTCGGGATGCACCGTGCCGATCTCGCGCAGCAGCGCATGTTTGGCGTGCCAGGCCACGGTATCGAAACTGCCGCCGATCCCCACCCCCACCACGATAGGGGGGCACGGATTGCTGCCCGCCAGCCGCACCGTCTCGATCACAAACTGCCTGACGCCCGCTTCGCCTTCGGCGGGTTTGAGCATCGCAAGGCGGCTCATGTTCTCGCTGCCAAAGCCTTTGGGCGCCACCGTGACCTCCACCGCATCGCCAGGCACCAGTTCCACGTGCAGCAGGGCCGGCGTGTTGTCCAGCGTGTTGACGCGCCGCAGCGGGTCCTGCACCACGCTCTTGCGCAGATACCCATTGCGGTATCCGCGCCGCACGCCTTCGTCCACCAATTCGCGCAGGGCGCCGCCCGCGATCTGCACCTGTTGCCCAATGCGCAGCACCACGACCGCCATGCCGGTATCCTGGCAGATGGGCACCTCGCCCTGCTGCGCAATGCGCGCATTGTCCATCAGCTGGTCCAATACGTGCTGTGCCAGCGGCCACGGCTCCTCCCGCCTGGCGCACTGCAGCGCCGCTTCCACATCCCGCGGAAGCGCATAACACGCCCTGATGCACAGCTGTTCGATGGTATCGATGAGTTCATTTCCCGCGACTATGCGCATCCTGCATCCCCGCCTTTTTCATTCACGCCTGTATTGTAGCACATCCCGTGCGCCTGCCGGCTCTTTTCTTTCAAGAATTGGTTGGCGGGCCGATCTTGCCGTCTTTTCGTTGACCTGCGGCACTTTTTGCTCTATGCTAAACGTACAGTTGGGAAAGGGATTTCAAAAAGCATCGCTCCGAACCTCTTTCGCCCCCTGGGTGGGAAAGGTCGTTAGGGTGCACGGGGCAACCGGTGCGCCTGCCTTGTCGCAAAGGAGCCTATAGAGCCTGCGGGCTTTATAGGCTTTTTCTTTTCCCCGCCAGTCCATCTCCAGCTTGATGCAATTGGGAGGGAATCGCATGTCTACCTTTGGCTACAACGACAACATCCTGATCGTGGATCTCACCACCGGCGAGATCCGAACCGAACAGCCGGGCGAGAAGTTCTACCGGCAGTACCTGGGCGGCACGGGCATCGGCGTGTACTACTGTATGCGCGATATCCCCAAAGGGGCGGACCCGCTCGGCCCCGACAACGTCCTGGCGCTTTCCACCGGCGTGGTGACGGGCGCGCCCGTCATGGCGGCCTCGCGCATCGTGGCCAACGCCAAATCCCCCGTCACCGGCGGCATCGGCGACGCGCAGGGCGGCGGG
>DXZF01000104.1 GCA_019415425.1 Bacillota bacterium
GGCGTGTGGAAGGCGTGGTTCAATTCGCTCGTTTTGCGCATGGCTTCCTCTGCCAATTGGTGCATCCACTTATGTGCGTCGGTATCGCTGGCAACCGGCTTTCCCCGCCTGAGATCGGCCAAGAATCGCTCCATTTCCATATATACCACCTCCTGACATACCACCTCCTGTGCCGCTGACCGCTTAACGGTAGGCCTTTTCAAATATGCCGGCACAATCCTGATCCGTCATCTCACAGGGGTTTGCTTCAAACAGACCGCCCATTGTCTGGCGGGCATTGCGGGCCAACGTCATGCATTCACTCTTTGCAATGCCATAATCGCTCATTTTTAAATCCGCCACGCCACAGGCCTTTTGCAGATGAACGAGCGCCGTGACAAAATCTTCGGGCTTGTCGGCCTGCGGGATTCCCATAACACGGGCCATTTTGATGAATTGGGCATCGCAAGCATGGCGCTCAATGAAGAATTCCGCAAAGGCTTTGGAAATCATGATCAGACCGGCGCCATGGGGAAGTGACGGATGGTAAGCGCTCATCGCGTGCTCCATGCTGTGCTGTGCAGTGGTGGAGGTGAGCTGCATGGTCATTCCCGCCAGCGTACTGCCGTAGGCAACGTGTTCTCTCGCTTCCAAATCGGTGCCCATCGCAACGGCGCGGGGGAGATAAGTGGCAATGTGTTCAATGGCAGACAGGGCGATCGTTTCGCTCAAGACGTTTACGCCTTTGGAGATCATCACTTCGGTGTTGTGAAACAACGCATCAAAGCCCTGGTAGGCAGTGTAGGTGGGCGGTACGGTTTGCATGCGCGCTGGATCCACAATGGCCAGAACAGGGGTGAGGCTTGGATCGCCAAAACCGATCTTTTCGTTGGTGTCTGGATTGGAGATGACACCCCAGCAGTTGATTTCAGAGCCCGTCCCTGCGGTGAGCGCAATGGTCACAATGGGCAGGCCAGGCGCCGTTAGCGGTTTTCCCTTTCCCGTGCCACCGTGGATATAATCCCACAGGTCTCCTTCGTTGGCAGCCATTGCAGAAATCGCAATGGCGGAATCCAACACTGCGCCGCCGCCCAGCGCTACAATGAAATCACACTGGTGTGCTTTGGCAAAGGCGGCGCCCTCCATGACCATTTCCTTGACGGGGTTTTCCATCACCTTTGCAAATTCGGCGATTTGCACGCCGGCCTGCTGCAACTGATGGAAAGTGATGTCGTAAGCGCCGCTGACCTTTGCCGACTTCCCACGGGACATCAACAGCATCGCCCTTTTGCCCGGCAAGTGCTGCCTGCCCAGTTCGTGGAGCGCTCCACTGCCAAATAGAATTCTCGTCGGATTGTTGAAATCAAAATGTATGCGCGTTTGCAAAGCCTCCCTGTTCTTTTGTTCTCGTCTGATACACATTTGCAGTTTGAAGAAGTCACAACACCGTGCAACGAAATGGCGCGTGTTCTGTATGGGGCGCGCAATCAAGGCGCATCCGGATACACAGGAGAGTGCATCGTGTCCATTGGGCCATTGGATGTACGCGTACCTGTTTGTTTCCTCTGCCCCATAGCAAAAGAGTGGAAGAGGAAAATATCAAATTCATATAGAGAATGAAGTTGCATACTTGAAGGGTATGATAGATTGGCTGTATAATTGTCGAAGGGGAGGCGTGTTTCATTGGATATTCGCGTATTACAGTATTTTTTGGCCGTTGCACGTGAACAGAGCATTACAAAGGCCGCACAGGCCCTTCACATGACACAGCCGCCCCTGTCCAGGCAACTGAAGGAATTGGAAGAAGAGCTGGGAAAGCAATTGCTTATCCGCACCAGCAAAAAAATTATTTTGACAGAGGACGGAATGCTTTTGCGCAAACGGGCGGAAGAATTGATCGACCTGTTTGAGAAGATGCAGGCCGAATTGAAAACGCCGGATGCAAACCTCAGCGGGGAAGTGTACATTGGAAGCGGAGAGACGCAAGCGATCTCGCTTTTGGCCAAGACTGCTGAAAGCTTACACAAGCAGGGGCATACAATCCGCTATCGCATCTACAGTGGGGACGCCGAGCACGTGACGCAACGCCTGGATCAGGGACGGATCGATTTTGGGCTGCTCATCGAGCCGGTCGACATTGAAAAATACAATTACATCCGGCTGCCCGTCAAAGACACGTGGGGCGTTCTGATGCGTAAAGATGCGCCGTTGGCGGACAAGGCGTCCATTTGCGCGGAAGATCTGTGGGATAAACCGCTCATTGTATCGCATCAGCTCTTCACCAGCAGTGAGCTGTCGGGTTGGTTTCGAACAGACCCCTCAAAGCTGCAGATCGTTGCGACGTACGAACTGATCTACAACGCCTCTCACTTTGTGAGCAGAGGGCTGGGCTATGCCATTTCCCTGGATCACCTGATCAACACGACTGGAGAGAGCGATCTATGTTTTCGCCCGCTTTTTCCGTTGCAGGAGGCGGGCCTGTGTATCGTATGGAAAAAACACCAGATGTTTTCAAGGGCATCTGCACTGTTCGTGCGTCAACTGCAGATGGAACTGCAGCTCGATCCAATGGCATAAAAAGGCAGGGGCAACGTTATGGGGCAAGAAAAGCCCATTTCATAACGACGCAGACGTGTGAAAACCAGCAGTGGAAAGGAAAAGATAAAGGGATAAAAGCAGGAGGTGGGAGCAGTTTACCGCCGATTCCACTGCCTTGCATTTGTGTAAAGGAACGTTGTTTGACAAATGTGGATTTGGTTCCCCCAACAGGGGTCGGCAACGGTGAAGCGGTTAAAGAACGCGTTTGTGATCTACATAGAGAGCTTGCCAAATGCAAGAGCCAAACGCGAAAGCCTGGAAAGGTTCCTCGCTTGGCTCTATGGAATCAATTTTGGAAGCACTGGAAGCGGTGCCCAAACCTGTAAGAATGCGAGGATTGGTTCAGTACATGGCAGTGCATAAGCGCTCTCATGCTGAATGGGTTTATTTTAACGATATCGAAAAGATACAGAAAGCGGAAGGCATATTCAAATGCCTTCCGCTACAAGTCAACGATATATCATTTTTTTATCGATCGTGGGTGGGGAAGAATACAACCATCAGACCTCATTCCCCCAAAGCGTGCCCCTCAGGCCTGGTAGCGTGCTGCGGCGGCCCGAAGTTGATCGACAAAGTCCAGTTTTTCCCACGATACGTTCAGCTCTTCGCGCCCCAGATGCCCATAGGCGGCAAGCTGGCGATAGATGGGTTTGCGCAGATCCAACGCTTCAATAATGGCGTGTGGACGCAAATCGAATACTTCTGAGATGATTTGCGCCAAATCCGCATCGCTGATGACGCCAGTGCCATACGTGTTGACCATGATGGAAACCGGCTGTGCCACACCAATGGCATACGAAAGCTGAATTTCGCATTTTTTTGCCAGCTTCGCAGCCACGATGTTTTTGGCCACATGGCGCGCGGCATACGCAGCGCTGCGGTCGACTTTGGTCGGATCCTTGCCCGAGAAAGCGCCGCCACCATGGCGTGCAGCCCCGCCGTACGTGTCCACGATGATCTTGCGACCCGTCAAACCGCTATCGCCCTGCGGCCCGCCAATGACAAAGCGGCCGGTGGGATTGATATAGATCTTGGTCTGTGCGTCCAGCCACTTTTCCGGCACGATGGGCACAATGACGTGTTGCTGTAGATCTTCACGAATCTGCTCGAGGGATACCTCCTCGCTGTGCTGTGTGGAGATGACGATGGTATCCACGCGCTGCGGCACCCCATCGATGTATTCGATGGTGACCTGCGTCTTTCCATCGGGACGCAGATAGGCAAGCGTACCATCCTTGCGCACCTTGGCCAGCTGTTTGGCCAACTTGTGCGCCAAAGAGATGGGAAGCGGCATCAGTTCCGGCGTCTCGTCACACGCATATCCAAACATCATGCCCTGATCGCCCGCACCGGTGGCGTCCTCTGCGTTCTGCGAACCGTGTTTCTGTTCCAACGCACGATCCACGCCCAAAGCGATATCCGACGATTGCTCTCCAATGCTGGTCAGGATGCTGCAGGATTTGCCGTCAAAGCCGTATTGCGATTGATCGTACCCCACGCTGAGCACGACTTGCCGCGCAATTTTGGGGATATCCACATAACAGCTGGTGGAAATTTCCCCCATGATCAGGATCATCCCCGTGGTACAACACGTCTCACAGGCGACACGTGCATCGGGATCCTGTGCGATAATCGCGTCCAAAATGGCGTCGGAGATCTGGTCGCACATCTTGTCAGGATGGCCTTCTGTGACAGATTCCGAAGTAAAAAGCATTCGATTCATATCTCTCTACGCTCCTATTTTCATCTGCCGCTGCGGCAGAGAAATTCATGCGGCATTACAACCGTTCTCCAGTATATCAAATTTTGTCTTGTTTTGCATCGGATTCACAGGAAGGATTGCGAATTTGGATTAAAAATCCGAGAGCGACCGTACGGCCGCAAAGTCTTCTGTGCCAAGTAGTTGCGTCGTCTGTGTCCAGATGCGCTGCAGTGTATTGCGCTCGCTCTGTGAAACCTCTGGATAGTGTTCGGGGTGATCTAACACATGGCCGATGGGCAGTACCCGATATTCCATCAGCCCATCGCCGTCCACGTCCTTGCGCTGGCGGTATGTGGGCACATAACGGGCAGACTGCAGCACGGCCTGTCCATCGGCATCGCGGGAAAACGTCATTTGCACGATCGCGCCTGCATCGGTATGCGGCTCTACCTGATTGTGGATGAAATTGCCCAGCGAATAGGCGACAAGACCACGATGTGATTGACCGGATTCGTCCGTCCATTCCACCCATTCCATGGGCTGCAGGACGTGGGGATGCGACCCGATGACGGCATCAGCACCGGATTGCAGCAGCATCCGCGCCTGCGCCATCGCCGTCTGGCTGGGGGTACGGCTGTATTCTGCCCCCCAATGCAGGCTGACGATCACAATGTCGGCCCCCTGCTGCCGCGCGGCCTGAATGTCCGCCTTGGCCTTTTCTTCGCTGTACATATTGACGGAAAAGGCGTGCGAAGCCGCAGGCCGCTGATTGGCATGCTGTGTATAGGCCAGTACGCACACCGAAAATCCCTGTACCGACTGCAATTGCACAGAGGGCTCGTTGCGATCGGCGTGAATGCCGACACACGGAATCTGCTGCTCAGAGAGCGTCTGCAAGGTAGAGGTGATCCCTGGGAAACCGTGATCGTAGATGTGATTGTTGGCGGCTGTCAACAGGTCAAATCCGGCCGCCTGGAGTGCGGCGGAAAAGCTTTTGGGGCTATTGAAGCGTGGAAATCCGCTGTAGGATGCGCCGGGCGCCTCCAACACTGTTTCCAGATTGCCAAAGGCAAAGTCAGAGGCCTGTATATACGG
>DXZF01000105.1 GCA_019415425.1 Bacillota bacterium
GTGTATAAGAGACAGGTCTGTATTCCATCCAAACGCCTCCATTCGCCCTGCATCCCGTTCGCGCCCTCTGTGCGGCCTGTGCGCACAGCATGCGCGCGGCGCCGGCGCGGGCAAATCCATCGCGGCGCCGAACGGTATGCAATATACGCCTATCGTTCCACTTCGATTGTAGCATTGGGCAAATCGCATTACAAATACCCATCCATTATGGCAACACATTCCCAAAACGTATACCTGCGCCTGCCATTTTGCGCACTTGCATGCCCCGCGCTTCCCAAGGGCAAACGGCAATGGGCGTGTCAAAAAATACGTTCCTACGTTCTATTGTAAGCAAAATACAAGAGACAGCAATTTCCATTTCAACGATTGTCAATTCGTTTCACTTATGCGAAACTGGCGCGGGCACCGCCATGGCGTTCCGACCCCGTGAGGCACCCTTCAAGTGCAATGCAACGCAGCATGCCCGCGGCCGTGTGCGCTAAAAAAGTTCCCGCTGTGAATCCGCCCGGATGGCTATGAGCCAGCTGCCCGGCCAACCAAAGAACGGGCCGCCCTCCGGGCCGCCCGCGTACAAGGATCGACTTTTCATTTTTCCGCAAGCAATAGCCTGCGCAGTGCGTTTGCAAATGGCGCAATGTATTGGTTGGCCTGATCTTTTCGCCAGAAGGCGCAGTAATTGCGCATCACCTGCCGCTCGCCCTGATAGATCGGCAACCGGCGAATCAATGTGCCCTCCGGCGGCAACGTGCCGACGCTCTCGATCGGCAGAAACCCGCGATTGCTGACCACCATCAGGCGCCCTTCTTCCAGGCTGTCCGCAAACAGGTAGCTGCCGCCAAACCCCAGGGTATTCTGATAGTATTCCTGCTCCGCGTTGCGCTGTTCCCTCGAAGAGATGAGGATGCAGGGGAGGCGCTTGAGCTCGTCCAGCTCGACGAACGTTTTCTGGCTCAGCGGATGCTGCATGGAGATCTCGGCATAGCAGCCGCACTGCATCAGTTCAAAGTTGACATACACATCCGAAAACGCCCGCCGCTGGTCATTGAGCACCAGATCCACGCAGCCAAAGCGCAACAGGTCGTAGAGCTCCTCGTGCGTGCCGTTGACGATGTGAATCTCCACCTCCTGATACAGCTACGAGA
>DXZF01000106.1 GCA_019415425.1 Bacillota bacterium
GCACAGCCCAGTTCGCCTGCGCGGCGCACCTCCTCCATACCGTAAATGGATTCGTCCAGCATCAGCGGCAGCGTGGTCACGCGGCTGAGCCGCTGCATCTGTTCCCATTGATCGACGTCAAACGGCTGTTCCAACAGTTCAATCTCCGCCGGGTCCACATGCCGCATCAGGTGCACGGCATCGTCAAAGCTGTACGCCTGGTTGGCGTCCAGCCGCAGTTTCACGCGCCCGGCGCAGCAGGCCGCAATCCGTTTCACCTTTTGGATATCCTGTTCCACGCCAAAGCCGATTTTCACTTTCAGCGTGCGATAGCCCTGTGCGATGCGCTGTTCCAGATGTTCTTCGAGCGGCATCCCCTTGGGCGGGTTGACGATGCCGACCAGCTCAAAGCGCATTTCCTGTTGCGGTGGCTGCAGCAGTTCGAGGTTGGAAAGCTCTTCCGCCGCGGTGATCAACGCCGTACAGGCAAACGGATACGCCTTTTGAAACGGTCGAAACGCCGCGATCGCCTCATGCGCATTCAGGCCCAGCGCTTCCCTTGCATGATCGCACAAAAAATGCCAGATGCTCTCAGGGCTCTCGTGCTGATACCCCGGCTGTGCCGGCGTCGCTTCGCCCACCCCGCAGGTGCCGTTTTCGTCGTATAAGACGGCGAGCAACGTCGTAAAGTGCGTCAGTACGCCCATCGAATTGCCGTAGGGCACGGCAAGCGGCAGGCGCAGGTCGTATACATCTACTGCGGTAATCATTCTTTTGCCCCCTATGCGTGTCGAACGATGTCTAAGGCCTGTTCCCAACCCACCTGCGAGATGAGCGGCAAGCCGGTGATTTGCGCCGTCTGTGCGTTGACGGCGCCGATATCCGCGCGCGTAATGGCGGGCACAGAAAACACCCGGTTGCCACACATCAGCTGCCTGAGACCGGTCATGAGCTTGTCCACATAGCTCCAGATGGCCAATGTCCCATACGGCAGCTTGCGCATCTCCTCCCGCCCGACGGCACGCAATACGTCGTAATAGCTTTCAAAGATGGTTTCAGGTGTGTTGCCCTGTTCCGCAATGCACCTGGGCAACCGCTTCCACGCGCTCTCGATGCCGCAGTCCGGCTCCAGCACACCCTGGATATTGCTGCCCACCATGCCGGGAATGATCATGGCGCGGCACAGCGTGACAAGTTTGCAGTACGGCGCGCCGAGCGCCAACGCCTTGTAGAGGTGGTCTTCACGCGCAAAGCCGCCGCCAAACGACAAATCTACCACGCGCGTTCCGGTCTCAGCCAGCGCCTGTGAGAGTTGATATGCCGTTGCGTGCAGGTGCAACGAGGGCATGCCCCAGTGCTCCATCATGGGCCACGGGCTGTGCGCCGTACCGCCGCCTGCGCCGTCAAGGGTGAGCAAATCCAATTCGCCTTTGGACGCAAGCCGGATGGCCAGCGCCGTGCCAACCGGGTCGAATCCGCCAGTCTTGAGCGCAATGCGCGTGCAGCCCATTTGCCGGATCTGCCGCACACAACAGAGAAATTCTTCTTCCACCTGTTGGACCGTCTCGCAATCGGTGTACGGTATTTTGCTCATGCGCGTAAAGCGATTGAGCGTCCCCTCTCGATATGCGCGCTGTACCTCGGGCAGCAGCGGATCCGGAAACACCGGGTAATGCCTGCGCAGGTTGCGCGCATGCGCAAGATCGTCGGTGATGACTTCACCGTTGATGGATTTGCCGCCCTGCCCCCACTTGATCTCCAGCATGACCCGGTCGCCATACTTTTGGCAGATGTAATCGACCGTCTTGCCGTCGTACAGGTCGTCGTAGTTGACCTGTACCACAATGGCGCCCTGCCCGCGATCATAGCGTAAAAATGCCTCGATCATCCCGTCGATGCGCGGGGCCCGTTTGACCTCGCCATGCTCCACCACAAGGTGTGGGTCCATCTTCATGGCGTTTTCTCCAATGACCAGTGGATAGCCAATCAGCGCGGCAGCCGACGCATAGGACGTCCAATAGCGCGAAACGACGTTGAGCGCAGCGCCCATGGAAAGCGGCACGTTACAGTGCGTGACGGTCTTAACGCCAAATTGTGTAGACACATCTACCTGTTCTGACAGGCAATGATCGCTGTCGGGCGGCATAGCGCGTTGCCATCCGCGGGCGCCATAGATCCGCCCACCGATGCGCAGCGCCTCATATCCCACGCCCGCCTCGTGTCCGCCGGCGCTTGCATAGGTCACCGTACCGCCCGGCTGCTGCGTGTACAGCATGCGCCGCCCCTTGAACGAGGCCAAAAACGTCTCGCATTGGCCCTGGCAATCGGTGCGGCACTGGGTACACAAGCCG
>DXZF01000107.1 GCA_019415425.1 Bacillota bacterium
GCCCGTAGGCGTGCCGGCCAAACCGCCGTAACCCATGCAGCGCAGCTGCGGTGCCATCAGCTTGCCCGCCTCGTGCAGCGCGACGATCACTTCGTCCAGCGGCAGGTACGGATCGAATCCACCGATTGCCATATTGGCACACACATACGCGTTGGCGGCCGCCATGGCGTTGCGGTGAATGCAGGGAATTTCAATGCCGCCTGCGACAGGATCGCAGGCCAACCCGATGAGATTTTGCAATGCAATTCCAGCCGCACGCAGGCAGGTCTGTGCATCGTGCCCGGCCATAAAGCATAATGCCGCGGCTGCCATGGCACTGGCAGAGCCGTTCTCTACGGCACAGCCGCCGGTAGAGCCTGTAAACGCGGCCTGATGCGAGATGAACAGGCCGATCAGGCCGGCAACGAGCAGCCCTTTGCGGCACTGTTCCCGCGTAAAGATGCCTGCGTGCTGTGCAGAGAGCATCACGGCGGGCAGCACGCCGGATGAACCCGCCGTTGGAATGGCGACCACGGTGTGCATGGAGCGATTGGCCTCCATGACGGCGGTGGCGTATACGGTGGCAGTATCCAGCAGGCCGGTGGGAAGGAACAGGCCCTGCTGCTGTGCGCGCTGCAAATCCTTTGCCTTGGGAGATAGGTAAGTAAAGCCGCGGCCATCGCACGCAAGGCCGGCCTGTACGGATTCCTCCATCTTTTGCAAAAGCAGCTCGCACCGCTGCAGGATCTGCGCTTCGCTCCAGCCGCTCATCTGCTGCTGATATGCGATCGCAGCCCGATCCAGCGGCATGGGGTGCTCGCGTAAAAATGCCTCCAATTCGCGTGCATTGGCAAAGGGCGGCCGTGCGCCAAAGCGCACGACAGAGGGAACGACAGGCCGGATGAGGCGCGCCAGTCGAACGCCATCGATCGCGCGTGCGCGAGCAAAATCGGGCTCGTGGTCAAAGGAAAATACGCAAAGCGTTTCATTGTGAAAGGTGGGCGCACCAAATTGAGCGGCCGCGAGGGCCTGCGCGCTTGTATCGGCCCAGAGCACCAGCTCGTATGCCCCGCCGGACAGCTGGACCGGCAGGTCGTCGATCTGTTGCACATCGATGGCGCCTCCGCCGATGGACGCGGTGAAGACGCGCAAATGTGTACCATCTGCCAGGGTACAGGCAATCAGTGCCGAATTGCTGTGCGGATAGGGTTCATCTACGATGGAAAATTGTAGATCCATTCCCATCTGAGGTGCGAGCGAAAGCGCGTCGTATACGCGCGCATCGTCGGGCTCAAAGCCCAGCAGGCCTGCGGCAAAGCCCCGGTCTGCCCCCTGCCCCTGATAGCTGCTGGCGTAAGAGCCACTGGCGCTAAAGCAGACGCGTGCGTGCTGTGGGATGCCGCCGCATAGATCGTGCACCATGTGCCCCAACCGCGCCGGCCCTGCCGTGTGCGAGCTGGATGGCCCTGCCATGATCGGCCCCAAGACTTCGTTGAACAAATCGGCATACATTGTATTTCCCCCTCTCGCTCCAAAGAAAGCATACTTTGATTATACAAGGATACGGAGTTTTTGCACACGCTCAGGCGCGTTGCAGGCACATACCGGCCCTTTACCAACAAAAATGTGCACGCTATAATAAACGATAGGGTATGAAATCTACACGGATTGAAGAGGGAAATATGTCGGTAAACCGGATATTGATCATTGAGGACGAAGTATCCATTGCCAAGCTTTTGCAGTACAAGTTGCAGGCAGAAGGGTTCGACGTGCAGATGGCGCATGACGGCACCAGTGGGCTGGACGCGATGGAATCGTTCAAGCCCTCGCTGGTGCTGCTGGATCTGATGCTGCCGGATATGAGCGGCATGGACGTATGCAAGATCATCACCAAGCGGTACAATCTGCCCATCCTGATCCTCACGGCCAAGACGGACATTGTGGACAAGGTGCAGGGCCTTGAGAGCGGGGCGGACGACTACATCACAAAGCCGTTCGACTTTCGCGAGGTGATGGCGCGCATCCACTCTGTGCTGCGGCGCATGTATCCTGAAAAAGAGGAAGCGGGCGGCGAGGAGACGCTGCGGTTTATGGATATCGTGGTGGACAAGCGGGGCCGCGTGGTGACAAAGGCGGGCCGCGAGGTGGCGCTGACGCCCAAGGAATACGAGATTTTTGTGCTGCTGTGCGAAAATATTGGCCGCGTGTTTACCCGCGAATACCTGCTGGATGTCGTCTGGGGGTACTCCTATGCGGGCGATACGCGCACGGTGGACGTGCACATCCGCAAGCTGCGGCAAAAGCTGGAACTGGACAACGAGACGCTCAAGACCGTCTTTGGCGTGGGTTACCGGCTGAGCAAACGGGGATAGGGTGGCGATGCGCACCATCAAGGCCAAATTTACCATCGGGTTCATCCTCATCTTCGGCAGCTTGCTGCTGTTGCTCAACGTGGTGGTGGGCATCTTCCTGCGCAACAACAACGATTCCGTGATTCAGAGCGAAATGGAGTCGTTTATGAACCACAGCAATGTGTTCGTCCGGCAGACGTTTCTGGTCAACGGAAAGAACAACGAGCAGGAGGCGTTTGCCGCGCTCGCGCCCGAGATCGTACAGGATCTGTGCGACGTCACGGGCGGAAGCGTGGCCGCTTACGACAACGACGGCGTGCTGATTCAGGCCTCTTCCACGGCTGCCTTTGAAGGGGCCGATTACGAGGATATGAAAAACGCCCTGTCCGATAAGCTCTCCTTTACCATCGTACAGGAGGGCAACAAGGTACGGGCGTATTTTGCGTTTCCCGTCATGGTGGCAGGGGAAAAGGTGGGCATTTTGCGCTTTTGCAAACCGTACCAGGACCTGTATGCGCAGTCCACGCGCACCGGCAACTTCATCCTCTTTGCCTCGCTCATCGTCTTTACCGTTGCCTTTATCTTTACTTACATCCTTTCAGCGAGCATTTCGCGGCCCATCGTCACGCTGACCCGCGCCACCAACCAGGTGGCCAGGGGGCGGCGCGTGACGCTGCGCAAGGTACAGCGCAACGACGAGATCGGCCGCCTGATCCAGAACTACAACACCATGGTGCGCCGCATCGAGCAGCAGATCCGCATCATCGAGCACGACCGCGATGCGCTGCAGACACTCAACGCGCACCGCAAGGACTTCTACGATCAGTTGACGCATGAGCTCAAGACGCCGTTGACCACGGTGCTGGGCTATGCCGAGATCATCCAGCAAAACGGCTTTACCGACAAGCAGTTTTTCGATATGGGCATGCAGTACATCATTGACGAGAGCAACCGCTTAAACGGCATGGTGCGCAGCCTGCTGGAGTTTTCCAAGGGCATTTCCCAGGTGCAGGAACCGCACGTGCCCATCGACCTGAGCGCAATTGCGCAGCAGACCGTCAGCGAGATGCAGCTCAAAGCCAAGCGGTATCTGTGTGAGTGCATCACGCAGATCGAGCCGGATTGCTACATGTTGGGCGCGGCAGATGAGATCAAACGCGTGCTGCTCAACCTGATCGACAACGCCATCAAGTACGGCGATCGCGGCGGCGTCATCCAGGTGCAGGTATACCGCACCAAGCGGCGCGTCTGCTTCAGCGTGGCCAACCAGGGGCCGCCGTTGACGCAGGAGCAGCTGCACAAGCTGTTTATCCCGTTCTATCAGACCGAACAGAAGCCTTCGCAAGAGGTGGGGAGCGCAGGGTTGGGTCTGGCAATCGTCAAAAATATTGTGGACGAGCACAACGGCCAGGTGCGCATGGAGAGCGAGGACGGCATCACGGTCGCACACGTGTGGTTTGAAGCGCTGGAGCAGGGCAAAAGGGGGCCTTACGATGATGAACAAGCGCGTGCGTAGGGGCCTTGCATATGCCGTGTGCTGCGCGCTTCTCATGGCGGGGTGCAGCGGCAAGAGCACGCGCACCATCCTGCTGGATACGCCCAGAGACAGCGGAGCGCAGGCGGAGCAGACCGGCGCGGCAGGCGATATCAAGGAGATCCATTCCATCAAGCTGTTGGCCACGCTGGATGAAGAGAACATCGAGCTGTTCGCACAGGGATGGATGGACGACACGCACCTGTGTGCGATGGCACAGCGTGAGGCGCAGCCGGAACCGATGTTCCTCATCAGCGTGGACGACACGTACGGCTTTGTCAAAAAGCTGGAAGGCACGGAAGGGGGAGGGGAATACACGCTCTCGCCCGACGGCAAGAACGTGGCGTATATCGTGCAGAACGAAGACAGTGCGGGTGGAAATCAGGATGGCCAGCAGGCCGCTGTCGAATCGCTTGTCCCAGCGGGGTTTCAGTCGGTTTGCCTGTACCAGACCGAGCGCGCTGAAGTGATGCACCTATACGAAAACCGCAAAGGGCATTCCCTGTCGATGGAGACGTTGCGCTTTTCGACCAGCGGCCGGTACGTGTCGTTTGTGGAGCACGACTGGGCAAATGGGGAGATGTTTGTACACGTCTACGATTTGCACACCGATACCCACAACACCTACAATGCCACCTATTTGGGCGATGTGATGTTCACCCCGCGCTGGGTGGAGGTGGATGCGCAGGGAAGGCCGGCATATGCGCTGGGCTATGACGGCGTCAACGGCATATGTTGCTGGCGCCTGTTTACAGATGAAACGAATCGGGAGACATACCTGGAACAGATGCTGGCCACGGGCCTCGACTTTGCGCTGTATGCGAATCTGGGCGACGATCTTCTGTACGTCAACCGGTACGGGGAGTTGACCTGCCTGTCGCTCGCAACCGACCAGGAGCAAATGCTGCTGCGCAATGTGCTGGGGATGGTGGCCAGCGGGACGGGAAAGCGTGTGGCGTACACCAGAATGAACGGCAACAATATGGAACTGTACGTGGCCGATTTGCAGGAGAGCCAGGCGCGCAACGGCGGCCTGACCATCGCCAATGCGCGCGTGGTGTACACCGGCATGAACCTGACGCTCCTCGCGTGGAACCCGGCGGGCAACAAGCTGCTGATTTTGGATCAGGATAAGGAGGACTCGCGCAGCAGCTACCGCGTGTTGGAATTCTACACGGCGGAATAATTACATTTTTTTAACAAGTTGGAACGGTTTTATCAAACACGGGTTGATACGCTAACCGTGCTGAAGCGTGGATGCATCGGCAAGGCTGTGTTGCGTATCGCCCGTGTCTGTTTTGACATACCCCAGAACATACCGGGCGGTTTCCGGGGCGCTTTTGCGCCCCCTGCATCCGGCCTGTGAGCAGGCACGAAAACCCCAGAAGGAGGAGAGGATGTGAGGCGTTCCTACGGTATCAACAGGGGACGGCGGTACCGGTTCCGCCCGGGCGCATGCATCCGATTGCTGGGGCTGTGCGCCATGTTTGCGTGCGGGATGGTGCTGGGCATCAGCCTGTGGGGCGGCGGACCTGCCGAACAGGCGCTTGCGCCGCGCGAACAGCAGACGACCACCGGAACGACAACGCCCGCGCCCCCGGTCTCGGGCTTGACGGTGCGGACGCTGACCGGCAGCGAGATCCAGCAGAAACGGCAGCTCGTCGTCGTCAACAAGTGGAACCTCTGGCCGCAGGACGAGGAGGGAGTGGACCTCGTCTCCATTCGCACGTACCAGACGACCAACGCCTATTCGCTCAAGGACAGTGCCATGCGCGCCAACCGAGAGGCGGTACAGGCGTTTGACAAGATGATGCGGCGGGCCAAGACCGAGGGAATCCAGGGGATCGTCATCACGTCCTCCTACCGTGGCTATGAAAAGCAGCGCATCCTGTTCGAACAGCAGACGCAGCTGATGCGCACCGGCGGCCGCACGCTTGCCCAGGCGGAAGAGCTGGCCAACCGCACGGTATCCCGTCCTGGGGAGAGCGAGCACCATACCGGCTATGCGTTTGACCTCAAGACGCTGGATACCGAGATGGAGGCGTTTGGCACCACAGAGCAGGGCAAATGGATTCAAAACAACAGCGCAAAATTCGGGTTCATCCTCCGTTATCCCGAAGACAAGGCCGGTTATACCGGCATCGATTCAGAGCCGTGGCACATCCGCTATGTGGGCGTGGAGGCGGCGCAGGCGATGCAAAGGCAGAACCAGTGCCTGGAGGAATACGTGCTGACACAATAGAAATGTTGCGATCTTCAACCCAAAACAGAAGGGAGGCGCACGCGTTCTGTGCGCCTCCCTTCTGTTTGCGTATGCGGCCGTTTGCGGGCTATAATCAAACCAAATCGCCTGTGGAAAGGAAATCGATCATGGCAGAAGAACGCATTCTGATCGTAGAGGATGACGAGACCATTGCCCTGGGGCTGGAGTACGCGCTCAAGCAGGAGGGGATGTGCGCCCAGGTATGCGGCACGATTGCGGCCGCCAAGGATGCGCTCCTGGCACAGGCGTTTGATCTGGCCATTTTGGATATCAACCTGCCGGACGGCACCGGATATGCGCTGTGCCGGTACATCAAGGAGCGCGCACAGACCCCCGTGATCTTTTTGACGGTGCACGAGGAGGAGGTCAGCGCCGTGATGGGGCTTGAAATGGGGGCGGACGACTACATTACAAAGCCGTTTCGCCTGCGCGAGCTGTTGGCCCGCGTGCGCGCGGTGCTGCGGCGCAACGCGAGTGCCCATGCGCCGCAGCAGATCGAGATCGGCCCTTTGCGCATCCTGTTGGCGCAGGGGCGCGTATACAGGCACGGGGTGGAGGTAAATCTGAGCGCCACGGAATTTCGCCTGCTGTTGGCGCTGGCACAGCACCCCGGACAGGTACTCTCGCGCGATCAGCTGCTCGCACGCATCTGGGACGTAGACGGGCAGTTCATTGAAGACAACACGCTGAGCGTATCCATCAAGCGCCTGCGGGAAAAGATCGAGGACGATCCGCAGGCGCCACGGCTCATCACCACCGTGCGCGGGCTGGGGTACCGCATGGAGGAGGGGCAATGAGCATGGGCAGACACGTTGAAGCGCGCAGGTTTGCGGTGATGGCGGCGCTGTTGCTGATGGTCGCAGCGGCGCTGGCGGTGTGGGCGCAAGCGCGCATAGAGGCACAGGTGAGCGCGCAGTTGCAGCAGCACGATGCGCAGCTCATCGGCGCGATACACCAGGTGGCGCC
>DXZF01000108.1 GCA_019415425.1 Bacillota bacterium
GCCCCGATACACCCGTCCACGCTACCGCCGATGGCAGACGGCCAATCCCGGCGTCGCTTTCCAGCTCTTCCCATCGGCAAGAGGGGGTACCCCTTCCCGGTCATATCTCTGTCCGCTTCCGGCAGGTTGCGCGCCTGCGGCCCCGGGCCCTGTTGACGGTCGGGCCGGAGATGCCTTTGCCGCCCTGGCCGGCGTGCAGCACATTGAAAAAGGGGATGTACGCAGGTACATCCCCTTTTCTGTTTCATTTACCGGCAACCGCTATGGCAAGCGGATGCGCTCTGTCAGCGTGCCGGGCGCTCGATATAGTGCGTATGCAGCAATTCATGCGCACGATGGGAACCCGGTTTGCCGTAGTACTCCTCGTAGATCTTCTGGATCGACGGGTTCTGGTGCGATTTGCGGATGGTCTTGGCCTCGTCCTCGTCGTACAGCGCCTTGGCGCGCACAACGCGCGGATCCACATCCTGACGCACCTTGCTGGAGACAAACGGCTGGCCGCCGCCCGTCACGCAGCCGCCGGGGCAGCCCATGATCTCGATGAAGTGGTAGTTGGTCTTTTCGCCGCTGCGGATGCTGTTGAGCAGTTCCTGTGCCGCCGCCGTGCCGTGTGCCACCGCCACGTTCACATCCAGATCGCCAATCTTGACCGTGGCTTCCTTGACGCCCTGTACGCCGCGGACGCTGTGGTACTCGATCTCCTTGAGGTCCTGCCCCGTGAGGATGTCGGCCACAGTGCGCAACGCCGCTTCCATGACGCCGCCGGTGGTGCCGAAGATGACGCCTGCACCGGTGGATTCGCCCAGCATCTCGTCGAAGTCCTCATCCGGCAGGTTGACGAAGTCGATGCCCGCCTGCTTGATCATCTTGGCCAGCTCGCGCGTGGTGAGCACGGCGTCGACATCCTGCAGGCCTTCGTTGGACAGCTCGGGGCGCTGCGCCTCGAACTTTTTGGCCGTGCAGGGCATGACAGAGACGTTGAAGATCTTCTTGGGATCGATGTTGTTGGCCTCTGCAAAGTAGCTCTTGATCGTCGCGCCCAGCATCTCGTGCGGCGACTTGCAGCTGGAGAGGTTCTCCAGGAAATCGTGATAGTTGTGCTCACAGAACTTGATCCAGCCCGGGCTGCAGGAGGTGATCATCGGCAGCTTGCCGCCGTTCTGGATGCGCTCGAGCAGCTCCGTTCCCTCCTCCATGATGGTGAGGTCGGCCGCGAAGTCGGTATCAAAGGTCTTGTCGGCCCCCAGGCGGCGGATGGCCGCTGCCATCTTGCCTGTGACGCGCGTGCCCATGGGCAGGCCAAATTCCTCGCCCAGCGCGGCGCGTACGGCCGGCGCAGTCTGGAAGACCACGTACGTCTCGGGATCCTGCAGCGCCTCCCACACGCGCGCGGTGGAATCCTTCTCCTGCAGCGCGCCGGTCGGGCAGGCTGCAATACACTGGCCGCAGTTGACGCAGTTGACGTCGCTCAACGGCTTGTGGCGCGAGCCGATCTCGGTCTTAAATCCACGGCCGATCATGCCGATGGCGTAAATCTTCTGCAAATTGCCACAGGCCGCGACACAGCGGCGGCAATAGATGCACTTGCTGGGATCGCGCACGATGGACGGCGACAGATCGTCGATCTCGCCCTGGTGCAGCTCGCCCACGTATTTTTTCTCGTCAACGCCCAATTCATCGCAGAGCGCCTGCAGTTCGCACACGCGGTTGCGCGGGCAGGACAGGCAGTCCCTGCGGTGGTCGGAGATCAACAGCTCCAGCACGGTGCGGCGCGCATTGAGCACGCGCTTGCTGTGCGTATGCACTTTCATTCCCTCTGCCGCCGGCAACACGCAGGAAGCCTGCAACGCCTTGCCGCCTTCCACTTCCACCAGGCACATACGGCATGCGCCGATCTGGTTGACGTCTTTGAGGTAGCACAGGGTGGGAATGCGGACGCCGGCCTGTTTGGCCGCCTCCAATACCATCGTTCCCTCGGGGACTTGGACGCTAATTCCGTCGATGCTAAGAGTTACCATACGTCTCCTCCTAAATCAATAACCTCTGCCAGCTGTTCGCAGGGCACACGCAACTTCTGCGCGGCAAAAAAGGGCACCTAAAACCCAAATTTCGCAGGATACCTTCACCATTATAGACGCACCCACCAAGCGATGTCAATTGCATTTGCGGGTTTTGTGACAGGCATTTATAGGCATAGCATATGTGCTGTGTGGCGGATAAATGCCGTTTCAAAATCCCCCCGTTTCCGATATAATAAAAAGGAAAACTACCGCGATGCGGATGGGGGAGGGAGCGCATTTGCCTTCACAGCTCTCCATTGGGCAATTCAACGACGGCTACTATCCCGTGACGGATGGCGTCGCCACCTGTGCATACAACTACGCGTACTGGCTCAACCGGAAATACGGCACCTGCCGCCTCTATGTGCCAGTCGCGCCCGACACGCAGTTTCACGACCCCTTTGAGGTCGTGGGCTACCGTTCGGTCCCGCTCAAGGGGCGGCCGCCGTACCGCGTTGGCATGCCGCAGCTGGATCGCGCCTACCGCAAAGAAGTGGATCAGACGCGCTTTGACCTCGTGCACACGCACTCGCCGTTCTCCTCGGGCAGCGAGGCGCTGCGCATCGGGCGCCGGCAGCGCATCCCGGTCGTGGCGACGTTTCACAGCAAATTCTATGACGATTTCTACGAATACACCAAGAGCAAGGCCATTTCCAAAGCCGGGATCGAGTATGTCATCCATAAATTCAACCGCATGGACAGCGTATGGACCGTGAGCGAGGGCACGCTGGAAACGCTGCGCGAATACGGCTACAAGGGCGACGTGACGGTCATGCCCAACGGCACCGATCTGGAGCCGCTCCAACACGTGGCGTCGGCGCGCATGCAGGCCGAGCAGTTCTGCGGCATCGGGCCGGAGGAGACGATGTTTTTGTTTGTCGGGCAGCACATCTGGCAGAAGAACATCCGCCTGACGGCACAGGCCATACAGAAGCTGTCCCGCGATCGCGGGCAGTTCCGCCTGATCATGGTGGGCGACGGCGTGGCGAGGCGGGAGCTGGAGCAATGGGTGCAGGAGAACCATCTGGGCGATGTCATTCGCTTTATGGGGCAGGTGCACGACCGCAATTTGTTGCGCGCGCTGTACGCGCGCGCAGACTTGTTCGTCTTCCCCTCCCTCTACGACAACGCGCCGCTGGTGGTGCGCGAAGCGGCCGCGATGGGCACCCCCACCGTCACCGTGCGCGGCTGCAACGCGGCGCAGGGCTTTGTGCACATGGACAACGGCCTATTGTGTGAAAACGACGTGGACAGCCTGTGTGAACAGCTCGCCTTTGCCATGGACCACCCCGCGCAGCTTGCGCAGATCGGCCTGCGCGCCCAACAGACGCTGGCGCGCAGCTGGGAGAGCATCATCGACGAAGTGTACGAAAAGTACCTCGTCATTATCGACAAGTACCGCCATGCGCACAGGGACGAGGCATAGCGCCGTACCGCCCCGCACATCGGTTTGCGTACAGCCAAAAAAGAGCAGGCAAATGCCTGCTCTTTTCGCATACACCGTCAGGGCGCTTACACCAGCCCCACCAGGCGCAAGATCGCCCAGACGAGGCCCACGGCAAAGGTCAAAAACATGAAAAAGCCGAACCAGACCGTCCACTTGAGTTTGGGCACTTGCTTCATCAGCTTCTCATCCGCCTTGCCCTTGACTTTGCGGTTTTCGCTGCTGCGCCGGCGCTCGACCCGCTTCTCTACCTGCATCTGATAGGCC
>DXZF01000109.1 GCA_019415425.1 Bacillota bacterium
CTGCCGGGCAGCGTCAGTCCCAGCGCTTCGGCAATGCATGCCATGGTGTTGGCCGTGCCCATCATCGAACACGCGCCCAAACTGGGGCAGGAGACGCGTTCGACCTCGGTCAGTTCGGCCTCGTCCAGCTCTCCAGCCAAGTACTTGCCGGCGTATTCGCGCATGGTCGACAGCGTCAGCTTCTTTTCGCCGTATCGACCTGCCTGCATCGGCCCGGCACATACAAAGATGCACGGGATGTTGACGCGTGCAGCGCACATCAGCATGCCGGGCGTGATCTTGTCGCACGAGCTGAGAAAGACCGCTGCGTCAAACTGATGGCCCTGCAACATGATCTCGGCACTGGCGGCGATGATATCGCGCGAGGGCAACGAGTACTTCATGCCGGCCGTGCCCTGGGCAAACCCATCGCATACGGCAATGGTGTTGAATTCAAACGGCACGCCGCCCGCGGCCAGTACGCCGGCCTTGACCTGCTCGGATAACTGGGGCAAGTGCTTGCAGCCGGGTACGATTTCGTTCCAGCTGTTGACCACGGCGATCATCGGCTTTTCAAAGTCCTCCTGGGTCAGGCCCAGGGAATACAGCAGCGCGCGGTGGGCGGTGCGATCGGGCCCCTGGGTCATCTGGCGGCTGCGCAAATCGGTCTGTTCCATGCCAATCCTCCTGTCATTCGGATGCGGGTTGCTTTCTATTATAGGGCAAACCATCTTTTGCGGGCAACCGTGCCGAAACGACATTGACGAAACGGGGGGATGGGATTATCCTATATGGAGAGAAATTTTTTGTATTACGCCATGAGGCATAATACGGAGAATGTATGGCGAGGTCTACGGTCCATTTCAGAGGGGGGCCGTTGGGCCGGTGTTCGCAAGGGTTTGTGAAGGAGGAGTAGAGAACAATGGCACTGGGTTACAACAACAAGATTCTGATGGTCAACCTGACCACCGGAGAGATCGGCGTCGAGGAGCCGGGCGAGAAGTTCTACCGCCAGTATCTGGGCGGCACGGGGCTGGGCACGTACTACTGCATGCGCGACATCCCCAAGGGGGCGGATCCGCTGGGCCCCGACAACGTGCTGGTCATCTCCACCGGCGTGGCGACGGGTGCGCCCGTCATGGCGGCTTCGCGCGTGTGCGCCAACGCCAAATCGCCGGTTACGGGGGGCATCGGCGATGCGCAGGGCGGCGGGTTCTTTGGCCCGGCGATGAAGTTTGCCGGATTTGACGCCGTGGTGTTTAAGGGCAAGAGCGAAAAGCCGGTTTACCTGTTCCTGCAGGACGGCAAGGCGGAGCTGCGCGACGCCTCGGGCATCTGGGGATTGACCACCAAGGACTACGAAACCAAGCTGCGTGAGGAGATCAGCAAAGACGTCGTGGTGTGCGGCATCGGCCCGGCGGGCGAAAAGCTGTATCGCTACGCGTGCATCATCAACGAGCGCAAACACGCCAACGGCCGTACCGGCATGGGCTGCGTGATGGGCAGCAAAAACCTCAAGTGCATTGCCGCGATCGGCAAAAAGGCGCCGTATGAATACGCGGATCGGGCCACGCTGACCGAGCACGCGCGCTGGTCGTCGGAATACGCCAAGACCAGCCCGATGTTTGAGGGCATGTTCAACTTCGGCACCAACCGCGGAATCGTCGCGCAGAATGCCTCGGGCATGCTGCCGACCAAGAACTTCTCGGAAGGGTACTTTGAAC
>DXZF01000011.1 GCA_019415425.1 Bacillota bacterium
GTATACATGCAAAGCGTTCTCCTGTGGGCAGTGTGCCCTATCCTGCACTGAAACCCCTAAAATCCCAGCGACCTCCTTAATAAGTGCCCCCGCGTCTCCTGTCCATCGCCACTTTTCTCGTTCAATGTCAAAGGTGCGCGCATTTTCATGCGACGTCGTACATTGTGCATCTTCTCCATGCGCGCCAGCCACGGAACCCAGCACACCTCCATTGGCCGATACGGCTAGCGCAGGCAACTTGCACGCCCATTGTGGCAAGGCGCCTCATATGGTCGATTTCCGCTTTGCCTGTTGGTTGGCAACGCCAATCATGCTTTGACCCCGTTGCACGATGAGCACATCTGTATTTACTACATTATTTTATACAATATATCTTTCATAATTTAAAATCATTTATTATTTATATCTTTTGTATTTTTATATCTCATTTATTATTTTTTATACTCTTCTTCTTTTAACCCGCTCGTTTGTGCTAAACTTCACATTCTTTTTGTCTTGCAAAAGCTTCCATCGTCATACTTTTTCATGGTAAACTATTTTTGTTTGTGACACCCATATGGCATACATGAAAAGGGGGATTTACATTGCGTTTGCTGCTGTTGCTGCTGACGATTGCCGTCGGCGTCCTGGGTGCATGGCTGGCATTGAAGCTGCGCCTTCCCGCTGCTTGCATGGTGGGCAGCATGTTCTTTGTCATCCTGCTCAACGTCCTGACCCCCTATGCCTATTTCCCCTATGAGTTGCGGGTGTTTGCACAGATGCTCTCGGGCGCCGTCATTGGATTGGGCATCCAGAAAAAGGATTTATACGAACTCAAACGCATGTTTTTCCCGGTGCTGATCATGCTGGTTTGCATGGTGATCCTCAACGTGCTCTTTGGCGCAGCCATCTATGCCACAAGTGATCTGGACATCACGACGTCGCTGTTTGCCAGCGCGCCGGGCGGGATGACGGACATGGCCATCATCTCGGGCGACCTGGGCGCCAACCCCAGCTACGTGGCCATTTTGCAGCTCTTCCGCCTGATCTTTACGCTGGCGCTGTTGCCGCCGATCTTCGCCAAAATCATCGCCAAACGGCCCAAGGAGCCCGCTGAGGCAATCGTGCGCGAGGAAGTGGCAGAGGCGTTGGCCGAGGAACCCGTCATGGCCAAGGGCGTTGCGCCCGGCAGGCCGTATGCACGCTGGCTGATCACTTCCCTGATCGCCCTTGCAGGTGGTTCTGTGCTGTATGTGCTGGATGTGCCGGCCGGTGCGATTCTGGGCGCGCTGATTGCTACGGTGCTCGCCAATTTGTTCTGGGGCCGTACGGCCATGCCCAAAAACACGCGCCGGTTCACACAGACGTTCGCGGGAATTTACATTGGCACCACGCTCACCTCGGAGTACGTCCGCACGCTGCCGCAGTTGTTTATCCCGGTGCTGATCATGGCGGTATGCGTATTCATGTGGTGTTTTTTGGTGGCGTTTGTCATTCACAAATTGACCAAACTTCCCTATGAAACGTGCATGCTCTCGTGCGCGCCGGGCGGATTGCAGGATATGTGCCTGTTGTCCGATGAGTTGGGCATGGATACGTCCAAGATCGCCGTGATGCAAACTGCGCGCCTGGTGGGTTCCATCGCCTTCTTCCCCAGTATGCTCATCGTCGTACGCGAGTGGTTTTAGCGTTTTCGCATTTGGTCTGAACCAGTGCGTTTTTTGCGGGCGGCACGCGTTTGACGCTCCCCCGTGCCTTAAAAACCAACGGCCCCGCAGGGCAGATGCCCCGCGAGGCCTTGTATTTTCCGCGCGCGTTTATCTACAGTTTCGATAGTAATATAACCCCTTTTTGCAACTTTCTGTAACGTGCCGCAAAGTGCCTTTCTTAGGCGCTTTTTTGGGTTTTCTATTTGTTAACTTTTCGCAACATATAGTGCCCCAACCCCCGAGTAGTGCCCCAAATGGTGCCCACAGATGGAGCGCATCATCATGCGGGGCGAGGCCTTTATACTATGCGTAAAACAAAACTTATGAAATGAACGACCTCGCCCTCTGCATGGCATTCTATCATTGATCTTTAATATCAAATGTGTTATAATTTAAATGTAAAGGAGATGAGGTAATGCCAACAATCTGCATGTTCCGTGGTATCAAAATTTTCATGAACTGGCGCGAGCATCAACCCCCACACTTTCACGCAACCTATGGCGGGGGTGAGGGGCTTATTTTGATCAATGATCTGGAAGTAATTGAAGGCGGACTTCCCAACAAGCAATTGAAAATGCTGCTGGGTTGGGCGGCCTTTCATCAGGAGGAGCTTTTAGAAAACTGGCAGCTTGCAGAAAACAACCAGGAATTGTTTGCAATCGAGCCGTTGCGGTAATCTGTCGAACATCCACACGCAGGGGGAGGTACAAGGATTGAAAAGAACCGTTGAAGAATATCTTGCCATGGGCTTTGACCGCCCCATGGCTGAATACTATGCCGCCGGAAAGAAAAAACTGGTGCATATCGTTGCCAATGACGATTTTACACTCACGCTCACCTTTGACAATGGAGAGACGCGGCTTTATGACATGTCTCCCGTCCTGAAACCGGGAACGGTATTTGAGCCATTTATGCAGATTGAGAATTTTCGCCGCGCGTATGTGGATGATACGCATTGCATCGCATGGGATATCGACCCAAACATAGACAGTAATGTGGTATGGGGCAATAAAGTTGATATATGCCCTGATTCCTGCTATGTGGACAGCAAACCGGTTGAGGGAGGGAAAGCCGATGTCTGATGCATGCGCCGTGATTATTGATTGCCTGGTTGAGCAGCGCCACAGCAGAGGGATGACACAGGCAGAACTTTCAAAGGCCGCAGGCATTGCGCAGCCTGCCCTTGCCCGGTTTGAAAGCAAGAGAGCCATGCCGCAGCTTGATACCCTGCTCAAAATCGCCTCTGCTCTTGGTTGTTCGCTGAAAGTCGTGCCGGCTTCTCAGGCCGGCCCGCGCACATGTTCTTTTGTTTAAGCCGTAACTCTTTCCCTTTTTAGGGTGTCGGGATTGCAGGGAAAGCGCTGCGCCTCCCCGCTGCATACCCGTTGGCCCTGTCGTTGCCTTGCTTCCGGTTCCCGGAATCACTCCAATTCCAACAACTTAATAGCGGCCCACTCCGTAGCGCTGGTGCGGGTGTACTTGAATTGTTGCAGGCCCGTGCCCCGCAGGCCGTACGAGTAGCGTAGCTCATCCAGCCATGGCCGGATATGTTTTGTAGATTTGGGGCGGCGTAGTGCCTGCATCCCTCTGTTGTATACCGCCTGCGCTCTGTCCACAGGAATGCGCATCGCTTTTGCCGCCTGTGGTACGCTCTGCCCGCCGTAGTACCTCGCCCGGATGAGATCGGCCTGATCGCGTGGAATCTCCCCCAGCGCCCTTTCCAGCGCGTCATGCAGGTATTGCGCATCGAT
This sequence comes from Bacillota bacterium, assembly GCA_019415425.1. Lineage (GTDB taxonomy): Bacteria > Bacillota > Clostridia > Christensenellales > QAND01 > Allochristensenella. The sequence goes on from DXZF01000011.1 coordinate 3,440, forward strand.
GCGCGCCTCGACCTGTTCCATGGCCGCGTATGCGCCTGCGTCCTCTATGGTATCTACCATGCTTACATCCTCTGCGCCCTGTAACGGCGCGTCAAGAGATATTGCATTGTGTATTGGCTCATGTGCCTGTTTGCTCGTACGCAGTCCCAAAAGGGCGTTTACGCGGTTCTGTACAGCATAATTCAAATAGGCATTGAAGGGAAACGGCTTTGCGGGGTCGTATGCATGCGCCGCCTGCACCGTGGCAATATAGCCCTCCTGCTGCAAGTCCTCCAGCGTTACCCCTGTACTGGTGCATCGTTCCATCTTGCAGTTGTACTGCCTCCACACCAGCAGATACACCAACTTTTGCACGGCCTCCCACAACGGCGTGCAGCTTTCCCCGCGCTGCACGGCCAGCGCCATTTCTTCATTGGTCACTGTTTTGCCCCTCCTGTGATATAATACAGATAATGGCATGTATTACCCGCAAGGGCGAGGGACAAAGGGCGGTGCATTGTAGGAGTGCACTGCCTTTCTTCGTTCTTTGATGGAACAAGTTTTGTTATCGACATGGGTTTTGTGTAACAGTAAATATTATGTTGTTTGTATCACCCAATCAATCGGTTTGTATGCTTTGCATACTATGCTACTTGCGATAATTTTATATTGTTTGCTCTCCAGCTTTTATATATATCCATCTTTTATATCTATCTATTCTTAATTAGTGGATCATTTTGATCTGTTGCTTGGGTAAATTTTGATCTGTTGCCCAACAGATCAATTTGATCTGTTGCCCCCCCCCCTTTGTGGTTCAAAAACAGGCCGAAAATGAACCACAGTATGAACCACACGACACACGAAAAGCCACGCGTAAGGGCGCTGTGGGACACAGTTTTGCATATTGACAGAACGGGACGGATATGATATTTTTTGAATAGAACCATATTGGTTGAGGCCGACCGGCAATTGGAGCCTAGTACGTCTCATCCAAGCATTGGTTCTATTTTTATCTGGATCGATATAGAGTATTTCGCTGAAATTGATAATGTTTTGTGTATTATTGTTCCCGTATGCATTTACAGGCTTTATTTCATCTTGCGGGACACATTGCGGGACAGGTTGCGGGACAAAGCAAACCAATTCCCGCTTTGTGTATCAGTTTGTGTATCAGTTTGTGTATCAAAACTAACCAACAAACCATAGACGGCAAGGTGCCGTTTGTGGTGCCACATAAGGTGCCACATAAGGTGCCGTTTGTGGTGCCGTATAAGGTGCCGTTTGTGGTGCCGTATAAGGTGCATTCTCTGCACTGCATTCTTTTGCTGCCGTTTCTACTGCACGATTTGCAGTTGCCTATTTTATTAGGCGGTACATTGTCACTCTTTCCTCAGATCGCTTTCCCGTTTTCTCGTTTGTGAAATGCGATTTCCACTCTTGAATAAGTCCAGCGCTGACCAACTCTTTTTTATGCCTTTTAATTGTTGCTACAGACATACCTGCATCAGATGCCAAATCAGCATTTGACCGATAGAAACAGTCAGGGCTACCTTCTGTACCACTTGTATATCTGTGCTCCAATTCATTTAGAACAACATACAACCATTTAGCCCCAACGGACAGCTTTTTATATTCTTCTCCGAAAATCTCGCGCCGTAGCTGCAAATAGTTCCCGTCTTTGTATTTTGCCACGTCTTGCGCCCCTCCTATATAGACGGCATAGAAAGAAGCTGCACACGGCTGTGCACCGCTTTGGTGCGCCTGCCGCCGCGCAGCTCGTACCTCCACACTACCCAGCACGGCAACGCCATCAATTCAGATGGTACGTGTTGTCTGTTCGTCTCCATGCGTCCCCTTTTGTGCCAGTTCGTTCCATCGCTCCGGTCCGATGTCGTACCGGGTAAGCAATTCCGGGTTGATGTCGTACTGGGCAAACAGTTCCGGGCTGATCTGGCAGCAGCTCATCCCCGCATCCTTGATATTTTTCATGCCTCAATCCCCCTGTATCTGGCAAAGTCCTGCGCGGCCTGCTGCCGGTTCTCCTCCATCCGCTGCACAAGCAAGTGCTGTAGTGCCTCCACATCAAACATGCGTTTTGCCCCCGCCTTGTAGTAGGGATACCGTCCCTGTATGGCGCCCGTGCGCAACTCGTACTCTGATAGCCCCGTCAATCTTGCGGCCTCCTTGATGTTTACCAGCATGATGCAATGGCCTCCTTCCGTTCCTGTCCTTGTATCGTTTCCGCGATATAACAAAATGCATCGTTGAGGTAGTGCAGGGTATGCAGTTCGGTGCTACGGTTCGAATTCTGTGTACGCTGTAAGTCCGACATTTTCACGCCCAGCATGTACAGCAGACGGTCCATAACGTCCATTTGTGATGTATGCGGCGATGGGTCAAACAGGCTGTCCACCAGTGTTTTTGTTTGCGGCATGATGTCTATCAGGGTTTTAATTTCCGGGGTGATATCCACGTTGTAGTTCTGCATCCTTTATCCCTCCTGTACGGCTCTGTTCTGCCTTGCGTTTCGCAGCGCCTCTGCTCTGGCTGCTTTCTGTGTTTCGGTAAGCGGGGCGCACTTTCTGGTGGGGTTGATGCGCACCCACACTTTGGGAATCTCATAGGTTGCCCCTTCTGCGCTGATTTCCCGATGGCTTCGTTGTAATTTAACGCCTTGCACACCCTTCGCGACTAATTCCCCAGCCGCTTTTTCAATCTGCTGTTATACGTGTACACCGTCGCAAACTCGCCCGCCTCGTCAAAGCGGATAATGGTTTCGCGTTCTTCTCTGGTCAGATGCATTCTTTATCCTCCTGCGTGGTTAATCTTTGATAAGTCCCTCGCCCGGTTCTGTGCACAAGGGCTTTGATCGCTTCGTACCGCATCCCGAATTCCAGCAGCGTGCACACCTGTGCTTCCAACCGGGTTACTTCTGCGAGCTGATCAGCATTCAGCAGGGCGAGGGCATCCGCGTTCCTGTCTGCTCCTGCCGCCTTGCGCAGCTGCGGCGCTGTCAAGCCAACAGTGGCCTTGTAAATCAGGTTTGTGTATGCGGCAAACGCGTGGCCATGCATCCGTTCATCCTCTCCGCTGTCTCTGATAGCGTCCGTTAGGCTGCGGCGCACAGGCGCTTTGACCGCCCGTTGTGCTTCCCGTCTGGTCAATTCCTGCCGCGCCTCGAAGAATCCGCGCACCAACGCTTTTTTAAAGCTTCGTACGGGTTCCGTGTTTTTTAGATAGGTGA
>DXZF01000110.1 GCA_019415425.1 Bacillota bacterium
CCTGATCCCGTTCGGCAGCCGCCTGAAGGTGCGCGAGGGCGATGTGCTGGAGGCCGGCAGCGAATTGACCGAAGGCCCCGTCAACCCGCACGACATCCTCAAGATCAAGGGCATCAAGGGCGTGCAGAACTACCTCTCGCGCGAGGTGCAATCGGTGTACCGGCTGCAGGGCGTGGAGATCAACGACAAGCACATCGAGGTCATCGTGCGGCAGATGCTGCGCAAGGTGCGCGTGGAAAATGCGGGCGATACCGATCTGCTGCCGGGCGAACTGGTCGACGTGTTCCGCTTTGAAGAGGAGAACGAAAAGGCCATCATGAACGGCGGCGAGACCGCCAGCGCCAAGTACGTGCTGATGGGCATCACCAAGGCGTCGCTGGCCACGGATTCGTTCCTCTCGGCCGCGTCGTTCCAGGAGACCACGCGCGTGCTGACCGAAGCGGCCATCAAGGGCAAATCCGATCCGCTGCTGGGCCTGAAGGAAAACGTCATCATCGGCAAGCTGATCCCGGCCGGTACCGGCCTGCGCCGCTACCGCGATATCGAGATCAAAAAGGAGAACACGCGCGACTATGCGCAGGATATCCAGAGCATTACCGAAGGCCTGCAGGACGACCTGCTGGAAGCCGACGGTTCGCTGGACGACCTGCTCAACGTGCACTTTGACGATCTGCAGATCTGACACGCAAGGGATTGACGCCGCCCGGGGCAACCCGCCCCGGGCACGCGTCCGTACGAGGAGGATGACGGATGGCTCTGGTCCGCGAGTTGGAAGAGAACGGATGCTCGCTGCGCGCTTCGGTGGTGTGCAAGTACATCAAGGGCGAAGTGCAGCGCTGCGTGGCATGCGAATACAAGAACTACACCGATGAACAGCGCACCGAGGTGGTGATCAACCACTACCTGGACGAGCACCTGATGGAAGCGTACCCGTTTGAGACGCAGCCCGAAGCGGGCAAGTGCGGGCTGTGCGCCAAGCAGAAGCCCAACGCGGCGACGACGACGGCGTACGCCAAGATCACCAACAGGTGCATGGATGTCAAGCGCGATATGGTCGGCTCGGGCGACCGCATCAACGGCGGCGAGATCGACGTGGAGGTGCCGGCGTGCGAGGACTGCATGCAGAACCTCAAGCGGGCCAGGCGCTCCAACCGCATCTATGTGGTGGCCTGCGCGCTGCTGGTGTGCGCGGCCACGCTGCTCATCAACCTGTCCATGCCCACGCTCGAGGGCATCTTCCCGATGATCACCTTCTTTGTCTGCGCCGGCGCAGGCTGGATGCTGTACCGCGTGCTGCAGCGCGCGCGCATGCACAAGCTCGGCCAGCAGACGCACCTGCACGCGCTGGATCTGCCGGTGTTTGCGGGCTTTCGCAAAAATGGGTGGTACGTGCGCAACGAAAGCGCCTTTGCCCCCAGCTTTTACGACAAGCCGCCTGCAGCCATCGTCGATGAACGCGCCGCGGAGATGAGCCGCCGCGCGGCGGCCCGCAAGCAGATGGAGCGCCAGATGAAACAGCGCTGAGGCGGACAAGGCCGCCAACAGTGCGGCAATTGTGGAAAAAAAGGCACACCAAACGCAAAAGACGTTGACACGCCTTTTGCGTTTTGCTAAAATACACGGGTGTCCATCCGGGCATTTGTATGCATGCGAGGAAATCAACCCATGGAAACAGGCCAAGTGAAGCGCGTGACGGGCTTGCGCCAGGTGACGCGCGCGATGGAACAGGGCGTACTGCTCTCTGCGGTGATCGCAGAGGACGCCGACGCGCCCATCAAAGAGGCGCTCATCGCCAAACTGCAAGAGGCGAACATCCCCTACGAGTTTGTGCCCAGCATGAAAGAATTGGGGCAGCTGTGCGGGATCAACGTCGGGGCAGCGGTGATGGGGCGCGTTCAATCTGCGTAAAATCCCTTTTCGGGTTGCTAAGGGATTTCAGTATACCCCGAAGGGGAAGGAGGATTATCGAATGCCGACAATCAATCAATTGGTCCGCAAGGGAAGGCAGAAGGTGGAGTACAAGTCCAATGCGCCGATCCTGAAACAATGTCCGCAACGCCGCGGTGTCTGCACCGCCGTGCGTACCATGACCCCCAAAAAGCCCAACTCGGCGCTGCGCAAGATCGCGCGTGTGCGCCTGACCAATGGCATGGAGGGTACCTGTTATATCCCCGGTATCGGTCACAACCTGCAGGAGCACAGCGCCGTGCTGATCCGCGGCGGCCGTGTCAAGGATCTGCCGGGCGTGCGTTACCACATCATCCGTGGCGCGCTGGATACCGCCGGCGTGGCAAACCGCAAGCAGTCGCGCTCGCTCTACGGCGCCAAGAAGCCCAAGCAGGGTTAAAGAGGAGGTACACCGATGCCAAGACGTGGCAATGTCCCCAAACGCGTTGTGTTGGAGGACCCGATTTATCATAGCGTAATCGTCACCAAACTGATCAACCAGGTCATGCTGGACGGCAAGCGCGGCGTGGCGCAGCGCTGCGTGTACGATGCCTTTGACCTCGTGCGCGAAAAGACCGGACGCGACCCCATGGAAGTGTTCGAGCAGTGCATGGAAAACATCAAGCCGCAGCTGGAGGTCAAGGCCCGCCGCGTGGGTGGCGCCACCTACCAGGTGCCGATCGAAATCCGCCCGGAGCGCCGCCAGACGCTGGCCATCCGCTGGCTGACGATGTTCTCGCGCACCCGCAGCGAAAAGACCATGAGCGAGCGGCTGGGCAACGAGATCATGGATGCGGCCAACGGCACCGGCAATACCGTCAAGCGCCGTGAGGACACGCACCGCATGGCCGAGGCCAACAAGGCGTTTGCGCATTATCGCTGGTAAAATGGAACAAAATAGCATCGTCCCTGCCTGCCCTGTGGGGTGGGTCGGGGCGTTGTGTCTTGAAAACCCAGGAAGGAGGGGGAACGCGTGCCGAGGCAGTATTCCCTTGAAAACACTCGCAATATAGGCATCATGGCGCACATCGATGCCGGCAAAACGACGACGACCGAGCGCATTCTCTACTTCACAGGCAAGATCCACAAGATCGGTGAGGTACACGAGGGCGCTGCAACGATGGACTTTATGGCCCAGGAGCAGGAGCGTGGCATCACGATCCAGTCCGCTGCGACGACGTGCTTTTGGAACGAAAAGCGCATCAATATCATTGATACGCCTGGACACGTGGACTTTACCGTGGAGGTGGAGCGCTCGCTGCGCGTGCTGGACGGCACCGTGGCGGTGTTCTGCGCCAAAGGCGGCGTAGAGCCGCAGAGCGAGACGGTCTGGCGGCAGGCGGAGGGCTACGGCGTTCCGCGCATGGCGTACGTCAACAAGATGGACATCATGGGCGCCGACTTCTACAACGTGCTGAAGATGATGAAGGACCGCCTCAACGCAAACGCGTTGCCGATCCAGCTGCCCATCGGCGCAGAAGCCGATTTTGTGGGCATCGTCGATCTGCTCACCCAGGAGGCCATCACCTTTGACGACGACGGCACGCCGCACCACGGCCCCATCCCGGCCGAGATGGCGGACCAGGTGGAGGAGTACCGCGCAGAGCTTTTGGAAAAGGTCGCAGAGACCGACGACGCGCTGATCGAAAAGTACCTGGGCGGCGAGGAGATCACCGTCGAGGAGCTCAAGGCGGCCATCCGCAAGGCGACCATCGCCTGCCAGCTCGTCCCGGTGGTGTGCGGCACCAGCTACAAGAACAAGGGCGTGCAGATGCTCCTGGACGCCATCGTCGATTACATGCCCAGCCCGTTGGACATCCCGCCGGCCGTGGGCACCAAGCCGGGCACCGATGAAGAACTCGAGCGCCATGCCAGCGACGAAGAGCCGTTTGCAGCGCTGGCGTTCAAGATCGTAGCCGACCCGTTTGTCGGCAAGCTCGCATACGTGCGCGTGTACTCCGGCACCGTCAAGGCCGGCAGCTACGTGTACAACTCCACCAAGGGCAAGCGCGAGCGCGTGGGCCGCATCATGCAGATGCACGCCAACCACCGCCAGGAGATCGACCAGCTCTACGCCGGCGACATCGCCGCCATCGTGGGCCTGCGCGACACCACCACCGGCGACACGCTGTGCGTGGAGAACGACCCGATCGTGCTGGAGTCCATGGTGTTCCCGGAACCCGTCATCCAGGTGGCCATCGAGCCCAAGACCAAGGCGGGCCAGGAAAAGATGAGCATCGCGCTGGGCAAACTGGCCGAAGAGGATCCGACGTTCCGCGCGTTTACGGATCACGAGACGGGGCAGACCATCATCGCCGGCATGGGCGAACTGCATCTGGATATCATCGTCGATCGCCTGCTGCGCGAGTTCAAGGT
>DXZF01000111.1 GCA_019415425.1 Bacillota bacterium
TGTCGGGCATGTCGCCGCGCTCGTTGCCGGTGGTCAAATAGACCAGTTCGGACTTGTCTTCCATGGCGTAGAACAGGTCCAAAAACTTGCGATACGCGCGAAAATCCTCCCATTCGTCCTGCGGCATCACCGCATTGCGCACGCGCACGCGGAGCACCTTGTCCTCCAGCCCCTGCCCAAACGATCCGGTAAACGCCGTATTGAACACATCCATCCGCGCGATGCCGGTGCGCCAGGCCGTATACAGCAGCGGCAACAGCGCCGTGGGCTGCATGGTGCGCTGGAACAGCGGCTGCTGTGTATGCGCATCCACAATGGCAGACCCGCCCGAGGTGATGGTGTAGCGGTCAAACCCGCTCTTTTTGACCACATGGCGGCACATGTTCCACGCCCGGCCGGTACAGGCGCACACCAAAATGCCCGCCTGCTGCGCCTCTTTGAGCGCGCGCACGTTCTCTGGGTGCGGGTCGTTGTGCCCTGTTAAAAATGTGCCGTCCAAATCGGTGACAATCAACCGAATGTCTGCCATCGCGTTCCGTCCTATTCCGTCGGTTTGTTTTCGACCGTTCCGGTCTTTAAGTATACCTGTCAATCGGTGTCAGAGCAAGCCCAGCGCGCAAACCATGCGCCAAAATCCCGCATTTTGGCAGCTCGGCGCCACGCAATCGGCCAGATACTTTACGCGCGCATCGGCATTACCCATCGCTACACCGGTGCCCGCCCACACAAGCATGGACAGGTCATTGTAGCCGTCTCCAAAAGCCACAACCTGTTCCGGCGCTGCGCCCACATGCGCACACAGGGCCGCCAGGGCCGCACCCTTGTTGCCACCACGGCAGGTAATCTCCATATGCGCGTATCCACTTGCCTTGCCGCTGGTACTGATCTCCACCGGGTAGATCGCACAGAGCGCACGTGTAAACTGTTGTAAATGCTCAAATGCGTTCAACCCCGCCGTGATCACAGTGCCGTCTGCACCCACGCCATCGCACAGCGCATGGACAGTAGGGTAGAACCGAAAGCGCAACCGCTCCCGCCCATCGCGCGCGACGCTGCGCGCATAGTGGGAGAGAAACGGTTCGTCCATGCGGCCTGCCCACACGTGCATCAGTCCGGTGCCCTGTACCACGAGGCTGGCGCCCTGCGCCGCAAGCTGCCGGCACAGAGCGCGCAACGCATCATTGGGAAAACAGAGGTTGCGCACGGCCTGCCCGGCCGCAGTATCCCACACCGTAGCGCCATTGTTGAGAACGCAGTACCGGTCAAACCCGTGGCGAAGAAGAACGTCCTGTGCCTCCAGCAAACCGCGCCCGGTGCATGCGCACACGCGGATGCCGCGCCACCTGGCCATCGCTACGGCCATGGCTGCATACGGCGCTACCTGCGTTTCATCCTGCAAAAAGGTGCCGTCCAGATCGACGGCCCACCATTTGACCCGATCCATCTACTGTACCTATACGCGGTGCAGCGCCACCTGATACACGGCCTTGGCCACGCCGCCGTTGACGTTGGTATCGGTGACCAGATCGGCCACCGCCTTGAGGCGCTCGTCGGCATTGCCCATCGCCACGCCGGTCCCCGCCCACATGAGCATGTGGAGATCGTTGAAGCTGTCGCCAAAGGCCATCACGTTTTCGGGCTTTGCGTCGTAGATATCCGCCAGCACCGAAAGCGTCTCGGCCTTGGTGCCGTCCTTGGGCGTGATCTCCATGTGGTTGCCGCCCGAAGTGGTGATCTCCACGCCGCCCAGGTGCAGCAGCTTCTTGCTCAGCATCTGTGCGTTGGCGTATACGTCCAGCCCCAGGTCGATGCGCTGCGCATCGTTTTCGCAGCCCTGCAGCAGCGCGTCCATGGTGGGGTAGAGTTTGAAATTGTCCATGCGCTCCGGCTCGCGCTGCCGCACGCGCTCGATGTAACGCCGAAAGCCCTCGTGCATGCGCGGCTCCAGCTCGTGCGAAGCGTATGTCGCCGATACGCCAAACGCGCAATCCGGATACTCCTGCTCCACCAGGGCCGCGATGGCGCGCAGCGTCTCGGGCGCGAAGCGGTTGCGGTAAATGCGCCGCTCGGAGGGAATGTCGATGATGGCGGCGCCGTTGTTGATCACGCAGTACGTGTCGATGCCCGCCTTTTGGACCACGCCCTTGGCCTCGGACCAGTTGCGCCCGGTGCACACGCACACCGCGATGCCGGCCGCTTTGCAGGCCTGCACCATGCGCACGTTTTCCGGGTGCGGCGTATACTCATTTTCCAGAAAGGTGCCGTCCAAATCCGTTGCAATCAATTTGATCTCTGACATCGGTTCCTCCTCCTGCCCACCGTGCGGCGGCACCGGAGCTGTGCGCGTCCGACGCCCCCGCGGCCGGTCGGCGTTCGCCGTACTTTATCCCTTCCAGGGGCGGTGCAGCGCCAGTTCATACATCGCCTTGGCCACCCCTGCGTTGGTGTTGGTATCCGTCACCACATCGGCAATGCTCTTGAGCCGCGCATCGGCGTTGCCCATCGCCACGCCGGTGCCCGCCCACATGAGCATGTGCATATCGTTGTAGCTGTCGCCAAAGGCCATCACGTTTTCGGGCTTTGCCTCATAGATATCCGCCAGCACCGACAGCGCTTCGGCCTTGGTGCCGTCCTTGGGCGTGATCTCCATATTGCCGTGGCCGGAAGTGGTGATTTCGATGCCGGTGATCTCGCTGATGCGCTGGTGCACCTCATCGAGGTTGCCGGCCTCATAGAAGTTGACGCCGAGGTTGACGCGCTGCATGTCGTCCGAACAGCCCGCGACCAACTCGTCCAACGTATCGTAGAGGATCATGCGGCCGGCCCAGGCCGGATCGCGCTCGATGTTGCGCTGGCGCGTCTGCAGCATGCGCGGGTTGGCCCTGCCGTTGAGCAGGTGCGTGGCGTACGTGCCCGACACGCCCACGTCCGCACCGGGGTACGAGAGCGCAATCTCCAGAATCTGGCGGACCACGGCCGGGTCAAACCGGTTGCGATAGCGCAGCTCCTCGGTCTGCGTATCCAAAATGGCCGTGCCGTTGTTGATCACGCAGTACCGGTTGAAGCCGTCCACCTTGCGGATGATATCGCGCGCCGAGTACCAGTTGCGGCCGGTGCACACGCACACCGCGATGCCCTCCGCCTGGCAGGCGCGCATGGCCTCGATGTTCTTGCGGTTGGGCGTCTCAAAGTCGTCCAGAAACGTGCCGTCCAAATCCGTGGCAATCAGTTTGATCTGTGCCATGACCTCTGCATTCCCTCCCGTTGGATCTATCGCTGATGGATGAATTCGTCGATGCGCGCAAGCGCAATTTGGATGTTTTGCATGCTGGCCGCATACGAAATGCGCACAAACCCCTCGCCGCTCTCGCCAAAGGCGTTGCCCGGCACGACGGCGATCTTTTTCTGCATGAGCAGCTGCTTGCAGAATTCCTCGCTGCTGTACCCGGTGGACCGGATGTCCGGGAAGGCGTAAAACGCGCCTTCGGGGTTAAAACACGGCAAGCCGATGGCATTGAGCCCGTCCACCAGCACGCGCCGACGGCGGTCGTATTCGCGCACCATCTTGCGCACCTGTGCAAAGTCGTCCTCAAAGCCGCTCTTGAGCGCCTCGATGCCCGCGTACTGGCTCATGGTGGAACAGCACATGATCACGTACTGGTGGATGCGCAGCATCGGCGAGATCAATTCCGGCGGCGCCAACAAATAGCCCATGCGCCAGCCCGTCATGGAAAACGCCTTGCTAAAGCCGTTGATGACGATGGTCCGCTCGCGCATCCCGTCTATGGAGGCGATGGACACGTGCCGTTTGCCGTACGTCAATTCGGAGTAGATCTCGTCAGAGATGACGATCATCTGCGTCTTTTGGATCTCCTGCGCCAGCGCTGCGAGCTCCTGCCGCTCCAAAATCGCGCCGGTGGGGTTGTTGGGGTACGGCAGGATCAGCGCTTTGGTGCGCGCAGTGGCCAGTTGGCGGATCGTCTCCGGCGTGAGCTTGCACGCGTTCTCCGCGCTGGTCGGCGCGGGGACCGGCACGCCGCCCGCCAGCACCACGGCCGGGGCATACGATACGTAGCTGGGCGCGGGGATGATCACCTCGTCGCCCGGATTGATCAGCGCCCGCAAGGCCAGATCGATGCCCTCGCTGGCGCCCACCGTCACAATGCACTCGGAAGGCGCATAGTGCACGCCATAGCGCTCGTCATAGTAGCGGCAGATCAGCTCGCGCAGCTCCGTCACGCCGGCGTTGGAGGTGTAGTGGGTGCGCCCGTGCTCGATGGCGTAAATGGCGCTCTCGCTGATGTTCCACGGCGTGGGAAAATCCGGCTCGCCCACAGAGAGCGAAATGGCGTCGTCCATTTCGTTTACAA
>DXZF01000112.1 GCA_019415425.1 Bacillota bacterium
CCATACGTGCATGGAGAGCGCTTTCAACAAGACGATTGTCTACGGGGTCAGCACCATTGAACAGGCGTGCGAAGTGGCCCGGCGCGAAGTGCAAAACGGCGTGCAGCTGATCGACCTGTGCGGTGCGTTTGGCGAGGCGGGGATGCAGGCGGTGGTGGACGCCATCGACTGCGACGTCCCGGTGGGATACGTCGTGTACAGCCAGAGCGAGATGCAAAAGCACGACCTGCTGTTCCCGCCCCAGGCGTGATGCGCAAACCACGACGACAAGCGGCCGCACAAAGCATGCTTTGTGCGGCCGCCGTTTGTCTATCGATCGATTGCCGGCACAGAGGCCGGACGGCATACCGGCCCACCTTATGCGTGGGCGATCGAGAAAGTCCTTCGAAAGGGCAGCAGCACGCTGCCGTCACACGCGACGGGATACGCCCTGGCGATGTGTTGACGATACGCCTGGCAAAATTCCTGCCGCAGTGCCTATCTGGGCAGGCAATGCAAGAATGGGCGCAGCCCCGCGCCCTTGTACCACGCTGCGATGGCGTCATGATCTTTCAAAATGTGTATGTAATCCGTCTGCCACATCTCGATTCGGTCCGTCAGCGTACAGAGGCTCTGCGGGTCATGCGCGAGCGGGCGGTGCAGCGGGTACTGCGGAGGATGATCAAATCTCTATTTGTGATATGCCTCGTGGCGGTTGATCTTCATCGCGCGGTAGATCTGCTCCAGCAAAACCAGGCGCGCCAGGTTGTGCGGAAAGGTGAGCGCCGAGAGCGAAAGCCGGTCGTCCGCACGCGCCAGCGCTATATCGTGCAGCCCCAGCGACCCGCCGATGAGGAACTGCACACACGGCCTTCCCGCTTCCAGCGCGCGCTGCAACTGCGCGGCAAAGCCGAGGGAATCCGGCTGCTTGCCCGCAATGCACAGGGCGACCACGGGGCCGGGTTTCAGCTTTTCCACAAGGCGCTGCGCCTCCTTTTGCATGATGGCCTGCTGCTGCGCCACACTGCACCGCTCGGGCGCGGGCTCGTCCGCAACCTCTACGATCTCCACTTTGGCAAAGCGCGAGAGGCGCTTTTGGTATTCGGCACAGCCCTTTTGATAGAAGTCCTCCTTGAGCTTGCCCACACAAAGTATGCGAATCTGCAACTGAATAGCCCCCCTAATCCAGCCGTACAATCGGGCTGACGCGCTGGCGGTGTGCCATGACGACCGAAACGTCGTATCCCGGCGTCACGCCGCCCTGCTGCAGCGCCTGACAGACGGTTTGCAGCGCCACTTCCTCGCGGTTGTTCTCCTGGCTCAGATGCCCCAGGTAAAACCGGCGCACGCCGCGCTGGGCCAATTGCAACGCGGCCGCGCCCGCGCTGTCGTTGCTCAAATGGCCCTTGCGCGAGAGAATGCGCCGCTTTAAAAACGCGGGATACTTGCCGTGTTCGAGCAGCTGTATGTCGTGGTTGCTCTCCAGCAGCATGACGTCGGCCGCGTCCACCTCGTCCAGCAGGTGTTTGGGCACGTACCCCAAATCCGTCATCACGCACGCCTTTTTGCCCTTGGCATGTAGCGCATACCCTACCGGTTCCGCGGCATCGTGCGGAATGGCAAACGGGCGCACCGCGATATCGCGGACGTAGAATTCCTGTCCCGTTTCAAACACGCGTGCAAGCCCGGTGGGCAATTGCTGCGCCTTTTCACCCATGCCGTCAAAGGTCGCGCGGTTGGCGTACACCGGAATGCCGTGCTTGCGGCACAGCGTGCACACCCCCTGCGTGTGGTCGGTGTGCTCGTGCGTGATCAGAATGCCGTCCAGCTCCGATGCCGATACGCCAATGCTGGAAAGCGCGCGCTCGATCGCGGCGGCCGATACGCCGGCGTCCACCAGGATGTGCGTGCCCTGTGTTCCCATATAGACTGCGTTGCCGCTGCTGCCCGAGAACAGCGGGCAAAACGTGACCTTCACTCTATCACCCTTTTCCTACAATGGCGTTATTGTAGCATACGCCGTCGCACTTTTGCACGCACGCCCCTTCGACAAATTTCTTGCGCGCGTGCCGCATGTGTGGTTAAACTAAAGGCAAGACGCATTGCGCCGGCCTATTTGTGCCGCAAATCGGGGGGAATCCACTTGAAACGTCGACTTTGCATTGCGCTGTTGGCCTGCAGCCTGTTGCTGTGCAGCTGCACCCGTTCCTCCTCGCCCGATGCCACTGCAGCCGTCGCCACACAGACACCAGCCGCTTCCCCCACGCCCGCACAATCGCTGTCTCCAGATCTGATCGACGTGCTGCTCAGCCAGCCGCTCTTGGTGGACAGCATGTGGATTGACCGCAAAGGGGAAGAGGGATATCCCATTCGCCTGTGCGTGCGCAACCGCAGCGACAAAGTGGTGACGGC
>DXZF01000113.1 GCA_019415425.1 Bacillota bacterium
GTCTGTGGCTGTGCCTGTATCTGTGCCTTTCGGTGTGCGCGTGCGCACAGCCGGCCGCGCAGATCCGTTTTGACGAAAACCAGAGCAAACACCAATACAGCATGCAGTTGGAGCTGGATGAGCAGGGCAAGCTGCTGACCGGAAAGTCGGTCATTCGGTATCGCAACGATACGGGCAAGACGCTCGTGCAGGTGCCGTTCATGCTCTATCCCAACGCCTACAAGCAGGCCGATACGGCGCCGTTTGCCAGCGAGGATTTGCCCATCGCCTATCCCAGCGGGTTTGACGCGGGGTATATCCTGATCGACACGCTGCACGTCGACGGGCAGAGCACCTACTACGGACTGGACAACGCAGACGATACGTGCATGCAGATCCATTTGCCAAAACCGCTGCTCAGCGGGCAGACGGCGCAGATCGAGATCGGCTTTACCGTCAAACTGCCGCACAGCCTGGGGCGCTTTGGGTATGGCGAAAAGGCATTCAACCTGTGCAATGCCACGCCGATTGCCTGTGCCTGGGACGGAGAGGCGTTTATCCGGCATCCATATGGCAAGGTAGGCGACCCGTTTGTCAGCGATCTTGCAGATTATGAGGTGACGCTGCGCGTGCCGCAGGGCATGGTGGTCGCGCATACGGGCGAGGGCAGCAGCCGCAACGAAGCGGAAGATACGGTGTACGAGATGCGCGCGCAAAACGTACGCGACTTTGCCATGGTGGCCAGCCGTTACTTTCAAGTGGCGGAAAAACAGCTCAAGTGCGGAGATACGCAGGTGCGCGTGCGGTCGTACTATTTTGAGGACTGCCCGTGGGGCGGGCAGTTCGCACTCGAAACGGGCGTAGAGGCGCTGCGCTCGTTTACAGAGCAGATCGCCGCGTACCCATACCCGGTGATGAACGTGGTGCAGACCGACTTTTTCATCGGCGGTATGGAATATCCCAATCTGGTGCTGATCGATCAGTCGCTGTACAATCAATCGCTCAGCGTAGAGCTGGACCGCGTGGTGGCGCATGAAGTGGGGCACCAATGGTTTTACGGCATTGTCGGCAATGATCAGGTACGAGAACCGTGGCTGGACGAAGCGCTGACCGACTATGTGACGCGGCTGTACTTCTACGACCGCTACGGGGAAGCGCAGGGAAAGGCGTATGAGGAACTGTACGTCACGCAGCTGTACGATTTGCTGCAACAGAGCTGCCAGCTCACCGAGGCAAACGACGGCGTGGGGCAACCTGCCACTGCGTTTGCCGATGAAGTGGCGTACAGCGCGGTGGTATATATCCGCGGCACGCAGATGCTCTGTGCGCTGGAGCAGCAGATCGGGCGCGAAGCGATGTGCGCGTTCCTGTCGGATTACGTATGCACATTTGCGGGGCAGCGCGTGAGCGGCACGCAGTTTTTGCAGCGCCTCAATGCCTTTACCGGCAGCGATTTTGCAACGCTCTTACAACAATGGCTGTAAAATGCCACACGGGCTCCATGGAAAACCCCCGCGCAATGTGGTAAAATAAACGTCAATACAAAGGGGGCGAGGAATGCCTTGAAACGCATGCGTGCGGTCAAAATCGGCGAGCTGGAGCCGCATCAGTTCTATACCAAGGGGGAGGAGATTTTCAATTCCATCTCCCACGGCGTGGGTGCGCTGCTGTCCATTTCAGCGCTGGTGCTCACCGTGGTGTGGACGGTGCTGTACGGCGACGGACTGTGCCTGCTGAGCGCGCTCATCTACAGCATTTCACTCATCCTGTTGTATTGCATGAGCACGCTGTACCACGCCCTGACGCATCCTACGGCCAAAAAGGTCTTTCGCGTGTTTGACCACTGTTCCATCTTTCTGCTCATCGCGGGCACGTATACGCCGTACACGCTCGTGACGCTGCGCGGCCCGGTGGGGTGGTGGATCTTTGCGGCCGTATGGGCGGTGACGGTTTTGGGCATTGTGCTCAATTCCATCAGCATTGAGCGTTTCACCGTGTTTTCCATGATCTGTTATGTGGCCATGGGCTGGGTGATCATCGTGGCCATCAAGCCGCTGGCGGCAGCGCTGCCGGCGACGGGCCTGTGGCTTCTGGTGGCCGGCGGCGTGGTGTATACGCTGGGCATCATCTTCTATGCCATGAAGTGGCGCTATGCGCACTCCATCTGGCATCTGTTTGTGCTGGGCGGGAGCGTGCTGCATTTCTTCTCGATTTTGCTGTACGTCTATCCCGGCCCGCTGTCGTAAGGGGGGAGCAGCATGCAGCAGGAACGTACAAACCTGGCTGTGGACTGGGGCGATGTCGACTCGCTGGGGCATGTGAACAACCTGGCGCTGATGCGCTATGTGCAGGCCGCGCGCGTGCACTACTTTGAGAGCGTGGGCTTACCGGTGGGCGCAGGGCAGGCCGAAGGGCCGATCCTGGCGCACATCGCGTGCCGGTTTTGCACGCCGTTGTTCTATCCCGATACCGTGGAGGTGCATACGCATGCCAAACATCTGGGCACGACCAGCCTTGTGCTTGCGCACAGCCTGTACAATGGGCAGGGCCAGTGCGTGGCACAGGCAGAGGACGTATTGGTGTACTTTGCGTATGCGCAGAACGAAAAGCGGCCGTGGCCACAGCATCTGCGCGATGCGATCCAGCAAAAGGGCGTAGGCTGATGCGCCGTGCGGCCAAGATATAGACGAAAGGGGAGGCAAAATGCCTCCCCTTTGTTTGTGGATAAGCCGCGTGGACATCCTGCGGCCGCAAAGCGGCACGTGCCGCACCGGCCCTGGATGCGCGCGCACCGTTTAGCCGTTTGCCAAAATCTCTGCAAACTTCTGCATCACGCCGGGAATGTCGATGTTCTGCGGGCACATCTGCGAGCAGGCGCCGCACGCAATGCAGGCGGAGGGAAGCTGATTCTCCTGCAGCATGCCGATGTTGAAGCGGATTGCTCCCAGCCCATCGTTTTTGGCCTGGTTGTACAGCGAGATCAGATGCGGGATGTCCAGCTGCATGGGGCAACCGTCGGTGCAGTAACGGCAGGCCGTGCACGGCACGGAATCCAGCATGGATGCCACCACCTTGCCGAGCAGCGCCCTTTCGCGCGCGTCTGTGGGGTCGGCTTTGGAAAAGAGCGCGATGTTCTCCTTCAGCTGCTCCAGCGTCGTCATCCCGCTGAGCACCACCTGCATGTTGTCGAGCGACTGGAGAAAGCGAAATGCCCACGAGGCAATGGAGTCGTTGGGCCGTACCGCCTTCAACTGTGCGGCCAGGTCGTGGGGAAGGTCGGCGAGTTTGCCGCCGCGGCAGGGTTCCATGGCCATCACGGGGAGATGGTGTTTTGTGATGACCTCATAGGCCTCATCCGCCTGCTGTAGCGACCAGTCCAGATAGTTGATCTGAATTTGCACAAACTCGATGAGCCCTTCGTACTCGCTGAGGAACCGATCGATGATGGGGGCGCGGCCGTGGGACGACATGCCCAGGTGGCGGATGCGGCCCGCTTTGACCTGCTTGGCCAGGTAGTCCACAATCCCCAGCGACTTGTCGGTGTACAGACTGTACGAGGACTCGCACACGTTGTGCAGCAGGTAAAAATCGAAGTAGTCCACCTGGCATTTGGCAAGCTGCAATTCAAAGATCTCCTGGATAGAGGTATAGCTGCTACCGGTCATATATCCCTTGAAACCGAGCTTGCCGTTTTCAAACGTCATCATGTGCCCGGGCATCTTGGAGGCCAGGTAAAAGCTGTCCCTTGGAAATTTCCGCAATACCTGGCCCACAAACCGTTCGGATTCGCCGCTGTGGTAACCAAAAGCGGTATCGAAGTAGTTGATTCCGTGGTCGTATGCATATTGGAGCATCTCTTCGGCCTTGACCGCGTCGATCTTTCCATCGGTCACCGGCAGGCGCATGGTGCCCATGCCGAGGGTGGATAACGAAAGGTCCTGAAATTTTTTGTACAACATGGCGTTCTCCTTTCATCGTGTGTACAGCTTGGGAAGTGCACAAGCAGCCCGACTGCGCAAGGGGAGCGAAAACGGCCCGGGATGCGGCCGCCGGCAGGCGGACCGACCGCCGATCGGCCGGTTTGACAGATGGCTTCGCGCACGATATGCTCATCATAAAGCATTCAAGTTACTTGAAGTCAATGGGCGCAAGCATATTTGATGCGGGAGGGGAGTGCATGGGTTATACCATCAAACAGGTGGCACAGATGTGCAATATGCCGCAGTCCACGCTTCGCTACTACACGAATTTGGGCATCCTGCCGTGTACACGGGATGCGGGCAACCGGCGCGTGTTTGACGATCAATCGCTGAGCAGGCTCAGGACCATTCGCTGCCTGCGCAACTGCGGCATGTCCATGCAGGACATCCAACGGTACTGTGATCTGTGCGCGCAGCAAGAGACCCAGGCGCTGCTGTATGCCCGTTATCAGATGATTCTCCAACAGCGCGACAACGCGTATGCAAGGCTCAAAGAAGCGCAGGAACTCGTGGACTTTGTCGAGCAGAAGATTGCGCATTACCAGACGATGCTGCCCGAGGCCGAAGGCGATGGCAGCGCGACCGGCATGGGGGAAGAGCCGCTTTCGGAAAGGGCGCATTTGCCCAAACCCGGCCATACGGCGGCGCTGTAAACGGCGCGGAGTACAAAAAGGGAATGCAACGCACCGGCCATGAGGGCGATTGCCGCTGCCGTGGAGGGCGTCGCCATTTCGGATAGAACCGCCTTTTTCGGGTATAAAAGGCAAAGAAAACCGCGCTTTCCCTTGTGAGAGGGCAAAGGATGCGGTAAAATAAAAGGAAATTTCAACATGGAGGTGTTTGGGATGCAAGGCGAAGAGCGCACGCCCAACAATTTTATTGAGGAAGCCGTTTGGCAGGACCTGCAGTCCGGCAAGATTGACCGGGTGCAAACGCGCTTTCCGCCCGAACCCAACGGCTACCTGCACATTGGCCACGCCAAGGCGCTGTTGGCCGACTTCCTGATTGCGCAGAAATACGGCGGCCGCTGTAACCTGCGCTTTGACGACACCAACCCCTCCAAAGAGGAGACCGAATACGTAGAGAATATCATGGAGGACATCCACTGGCTGGGGTGTGATTGGGGCGACCGGCTGTTCTTTGCCTCCGACTACTTTGAACAGCTCTACGGCTATGCCGAAGAGCTGATCCGCCGCGGCAAGGCGTATGTGTGTGAGCTGACGCAGGAGCAGATGCGCGAATACCGCGGTACGCTCACGGAGCCGGGTAGGGAGAGCCCGTGGCGCGACCGGCCCATCGAAGAGAGCCTGCGCGAGTTCCGGGCCATGCGCGCGGGCAAGTACAAAGACGGCGAGCGCACCCTGCGCGCCAAGATCGACATGGCCTCCCCCAACCTCAACATGCGCGATCCGGTCATGTACCGCATCCTGCACATGCACCATCACCGCACCGGGGACAAGTGGTGCATCTACCCGATGTACGATTTCCAGCACCCGCTCTCCGATGCCATTGAGGGCGTGACGCATAGCATGTGCTCCCTCGAATACGAGGATCACCGTCCGCTGTACGACTGGTTTTTGCAGGCGCTGGAGTGGAAAAATCCGCCGCACCAGTACGAGTTCGCACGCCTGAACCTCACCGGCACGGTGATGAGCAAGCGCTATTTGCGCGCGCTGGTAGAGGAAGGGCTGGTTTCGGGTTGGGACGACCCGCGCATGCCCACGCTGTGCGGTATGCGCCGCAGGGGATACACGCCGGAAGCCATCCGCAACTTCTGCAGCATGATCGGCCTGGCCAAGTCCAACAGCACGGTGGAGCCGGCGGTGCTGGAGCACTGTGTGCGCGAGGCGCTCAAGACCACCACGCACCGGCGCATGGCGGTCCTGGATCCGATCGAACTTGTGATCGAAAACTATCCCGAAGGGCATAGCGAGTTGTTGACCGTGAGCAACAATGCCGAAAACCCGGAGCTGGGCGAACGGCAGGTTCCGTTTTCGGGACGGGTCTATATCGAACGGGAGGACTTTGCCATTGTGCCGCCGCCCAAGTACAAGCGCCTTTCGCCCGAAAAGGAAGTGCGGCTGATGGGGGCGTACATCGTCAAGTGCGTCGGCTATGAGACGGATGACGAGGGCCAGGTCACGCGCGTGCGCTGCACGTATGATCCCGATTCCATGTCGGGCACGGGCGGGCGCAAGGTCAAAGGGGTGCTGCACTGGGTGGACGCCCAGACGGCGCTCAATGCCCAGATTCGCCTGTATGAATCGCTGATACTCGATGACGTAGAAGGCGAGTGGAAGGACAAGCTCAACCCGCGCTCGCTGACCACCATGGCAAACGCCAAGGTAGAGGCGTCGCTTGCACAGGCAGAAGTGGGCCAGTCGTTCCAGTTCATCCGGCAGGGGTACTTCTGCATGGATCCCGACAGCACACAGGATGAATGGGTATTCAATCGCAGCGTCGGCCTGAAGGACACCTGGGCCAAGCTGAAAAAGTAAAGGGAGTTAAGAGGAAGGAGACAAACCATTGACACAGGTACGCACGCGTTTTGCGCCCAGCCCGACGGGCTATCTGCACATCGGCGGGCTCAGGACGGCACTGTTTACATGGCTGTTTACGCGCAACCAGCACGGCAAGTTTATCCTGCGCATTGAGGACACCGACCAGCAGCGCGAGGTCGAGGGCGCGACGGAGCTGATCTATCGCACCTTGAAGGAGACGGGCCTGACGTATGACGAGGGCCCGGACGTAGGCGGACCGGTCGGCCCGTATATCCAGAGCGAACGCAAGGCCATTTACAGAGAGTATGCGGACAAGCTGGTGGATGCCGGCGGCGCGTACTACTGCTTTTGCAAAAAGGAAGAGATCGATCAAAAGCGCGAGGCCGCGGAAGCGGCCGGTGGCGCGTACCGGTATGACCGCAAGTGCATGCACATCCCCGTAGACGAGGCGCGCCGGCGCATTGCAGCGGGCGAGGAGTACGTGGTGCGCCAGCGCATTCCGGATGCGGGCGAAGCGTATTTTGACGACCTGGTCTTTGGCCGCATCAGCGTGGATGTGAGCGAATTGGAGGACGGCATCCTGCTCAAGAGCGACGGCATGCCGACCTATAACTTTGCCAATGTGGTGGACGACAGCCTGATGGGCATCACCCACATCATCCGCGGCACCGAGTACCTGTCCAGCACGCCCAAGTACAACCTCATCTATCAGGCGTTTGGATGGCCGATTCCGCAATACATCCACGTGCCGCCCGTGATGCGTGATGCGCAGCACAAACTGAGCAAGCGCCATGGCGACGCATCGTATGAAGATTTCATCCAAAAGGGGTACATCAAGGATGCGATCATCAATTACATTGCGCTGCTGGGATGGAACCCGGGCACCAATCAGGAGATCTTTACGCTGGAGGAGCTACAGCAGGCTTTCCACATCGAGGGCCTGAGCAAATCGCCCGCCATCTTTGACGTGAACAAGCTGACGTGGATGAACGGCGAGTATATCCGCAAGATGGACGAGGCGGCCTTTACGCAAGCAGCACGCCCCTACTACGACCAGGTGGTTCCGACGGATGCTGCGATGCACGCCATTTTGTACCGCATTTTACAGCCGCGCCTGGAGGTGTTTACGCAGATCCCTGAGAAGATCGCCTTCTTGAAAGCGCTGCCGGCGTACGATACCGCACTGTTTGTGCACAAGAAGATGAAGACCACGCGGGAACTGGCGCTCACCGTGGTGCAGGCCGCCCGGGAGGCGCTAAAAGGCGTGGCGTGCTGGCAGGAG
>DXZF01000114.1 GCA_019415425.1 Bacillota bacterium
GCCCCGCCGTTCTCGCCTGTACCGGTGTGGCCGGCACAGGCGCTACACGGTCGCAAGACTCAGGATGCTTCTGCCTGCGTATCGTCTGCAGATTCCTCCGTTTCGTCCCCGGCATCAAAGGAATCGTAATTGATCTGGTCCAGCATCGTCTCCACGGTGGCGGCCTCGCGCCACTGCGCCACCAAATCGTTGTACGCGTTGCTGCGCGCCGTCTCCAACAGCTCGCTGCGCAGCGCCTCCTGCACGTCGCTCAGCGGCGTCACACCCTCCTGCAGGTCCTCGACATAGTACACGATGTGGTACCCGTAATCCGAGGGGATCAGGTCGCTGATGGTGCCCGGCTGCCTGAGCGCATACACGCCGTCCACAAAGTCGAGATCAAACGAGGAGTTTTCCTGGCACACGGCGTATCCCTTTTCGGTCGAACCCGGATCGTCGCTGTTGTGCGCCATGATGTCGTCAAAATTGCTGCCGTCGGGCACGATCTGGTCGCGCACCTCCTGCGCCTGCTGCTGGATTTTGGCCAGCGCCTCTTCGCGCTTGGCATTGGCTTCCTCTTCCGACCCCGCCGCGCGCAGCGTGCTGATCTCGGTGGCGTCCGCATCGTCCATGGCGATCAGGATGTGCTTGACGCGCCGAAAGCCCGCGGGCGTATAGTACAGGGTGGTGCCGCTGTAGTAATCCGTCTCAAACACAGAGGGATCGTCGGCATAGATGGTCTGGATCTCCTCCACGCGCCCTTCGTACGCCTGCTGCACCTCTTCGTCGCTGACGCTGACATCGGCGGTCGTGGCCTCCATCAGCTTGTTGAGCACAAACGAGAGCCGCAAATCCGCGCGCAGCGATTGCTGCGTATAGCCCAGCTCCTCCAGGTAGTTCTGCACCTCTTCATCGGCCCTGGCGCTCAGTTCCTCCTCGCTCAGGTCCGCATTTTCCATCTGCACGATGGTGGTGAACTGCTGCTTCCAGTAATCGAGCATTTCGGTCACCTGCGCGTCCACCTCGGCTTCCTCTTCGGCGCTGAGCGTGTCCAGGCCCATCTCCCGGGCCTTTTGCATCTGCACCTCTTCGTCGATCAGCATGTCGACGATGGCGTTTTGCAGATACTCGATCATATCCGCATTCTCTTCGCTCTCCAGATCCGTCAGCCCGTACTGCCTGGCGTAGAAGTCAAAGATCTGCCGGTACTGGGCGTTGGTGATCTTCTCGCCGTTGACGGTGGCGATGGTGGGCCCATCGCTCGAACAACCCACGGCCGCGAAGGCAAACACGGCGCACAATCCGGCACAGAGCCATTTTTTGGTTTTGGTCACAGAACCAGTCCTTTCCGTGGGCAAAAGCCCGTTTGACGATGATAGGCAAATCCCAAAGATATAATTAGTATATGCAGCGAATGTGGCATCCATTTGGAACGGCTGCAGCAAGTTTGGCCGCGGCGCTCACTGCGCGCGGTGCACGACCACCTGCGGATACGGGATGACGATGCCGTTGGCGTCGAACGCCTCCTTGACGCGCTGCTGCAGATCGTAGAACAGATCCCAGTACTTTTCGCTCTCGCACCACACCTGCGCCACCAGCGTCACGCAGCTTGCATCCAGCGCCTTGACGGCCACGCGCGGGGCCGGCTCCGCCAGGCTCAGCGGGTGCGCGTGGATCAGGTCCAGCACCACCTTGCGCGCCGCCTCACAGTCGCTCTCATACGAGATGCCCACCGTGAAGTCCACCCGGCGGAACTGCTGGGACGAGTAGTTGACCAGCGTCTGGCTGGTCATGGTCGCATTGGGGACGATCACGCGCTTCTGATCGGCGGTGATGAGCGCGGTGTTCATCAGCTGGATGCTGTCCACCGTGCCGCCCAGGCCGTCCACTTCCACGTAATCGCCCACCTTGAACGGGTGGTTGAACAACAGCAGCAGGCCGCTGGCCACGTTGGACAGGCTGTTCTGCAGCGCCAAACTGATGGCCACGGCCGCGCCGCCCAACAGCGTGACGAAGCTGGTCACCGGG
>DXZF01000115.1 GCA_019415425.1 Bacillota bacterium
TGTACACCTGCCCGCAGCACGCCAAGGAGATCGTCAGCGATGTGGAAAAGGTGCGCGCGCTGGTGCGCGGGAAAAACCGCGTCTACGTCTCGCTGGCGCCCTCGTACCCCTCTTATTTCAAAGGGGTCTCGATCGGGCGCATTGCGGCCGCGCTCAAGAAGATGGGCGTGGTGCAGGTCGAGGAGACGGCCGTGGGCGCGACCAAGGTCAGCCTGCAATACGAGGAATTGATGAACCGGCGCGAGATGAAGAACATCATCACCACCGCCTGCCCCAGCGTCGTGCTGCTGGTGCAAAAGTACTACCCCGATCTGCTGCCGTATCTGGCGCCGGTGGCCTCGCCGCTTTTGGCGCATGCCAAGACCATCAAAGAGGTGTACGGCGCGCGCAGCAAGGTGGTGTTCATCGGCCCGTGCATTGCCAAAAAGCACGAGGCAGAGGATGTGACCAACGACGGATTGGTCTCAGCGGCGTTGACGTTTGAAGAGTTTGAAGAGTGGATGAAGCTGGAAAACGTCCAATTTGAAGAGACGGACGAGGAACAGCGCGGCATCAAGAGCACCACGGCGCGCTTCTATCCCGTGCCGGGCGGCATCTTGAAGACCATCGGCATGCCGGCGCGGCGCATGTATCGCTGCGTGGGTGTAGACGGCATGGATCGCTGCATCCAGGCGCTGGATGCGCTGCGCAGCGGCGAACTGACCGACCACTTTATCGAGATGAACGCGTGCGCGGGCGCCTGCATCGCGGGCCCGAGCCTCAAGCACGTCAACTTCTTTGGCGCCAAGGACGATCTTTTGACCTCCATCGCGCATCAGAACAACGAGACGCACTATCTCTCCGACGATACGCAGCCGGATATCCAAAAGCGGTACATCGATCTCTCGCACGAGGTGCGGATGCCGACCGAAGAGGAAATCAAGGAGATTTTGGCCAAGATCGGCAAGCACACCAAGGAGGACGAGCTCAACTGCGGGTGCTGCGGCTACCCGTCGTGCCGGGAAAAGGCGATCGCCGTGTTCCAGGGCAAGGCGGAAGAAGAGATGTGCATGCCGTACATGCGCGAGAAGGCCGAGTCCATGTCCAATGTGATCATCGACAGCTCGCCCAACTCCATTTTGGCGTTGGATGCGAGCATGTGCATCACCCAGATCAACCCGGCGGCCTGCCAACTGCTCGGTTTGCAGGCGGCGGATGTCATGGGCAAGCACATTGAAGAAGTGCTGCCCAGCGAGATGTACTACGACTTTGGCCGCGGCAGCCATGACGAGATCCGCGATGGCAAGCAGACGTATGACCAGTACGGCATCATCGTCGAACAGACCGTGGTGCGCGTGGCCAAGAACGACAGCATGATCGTCATCCTCAAGGACATCACCGAAGAGGAGAGCAGCAAGCAGCAGGCGGAGATGATCCGCAAGGGCACCATCGAGATCACGCAAAAGGTCATCGACAAGCAGATGCGCGTGGCGCAGGAGATCGCCTCGCTATTGGGCGAGACCACGGCGGAGACCAAGGTGGCGCTGACCCGGCTGAAAAAATCCATGGAAGATGGTGGCAACGCATGAGTTACTGCATCGATGCTGCCTATGAG
>DXZF01000116.1 GCA_019415425.1 Bacillota bacterium
GTCTACAACCTGCAAAAACATCCCACCTGGCGCGAGCGCGGCGGCAGCTTTCATCCATACAATATGGCGGCAACTGTGCGGCAGCTGCGCGAAGAGCACCTGAGCATCCCGTGCCTGGATACCTCCTGCGACCTTTCCGACCCCAAGGACTGCGTACAGGATCTCAAAGACCTGATGGCGATCGCAGAGGCGATGCAGGTGCCGTACGTCTCGGCCGTTGCGCTGCAGGACGACGAAGCGCTGGTGCGCGAGCGCCTGCAGGCGCTCATCCCCGTGGCACAAGCGCACAACATCGCGCTGCTCATCAAGACCAGCGGCATCTATGCGGATACCGCCCGCCTGCGCGCCATGCTGGAGGCGTTCCCCTGCGACCAGATCGCGGCGCTGTGGGATATGTACCATCCTTACCGCGATTTTGACGAGACGCCGGATACCACCATCAAGAACCTGGGCGCGTATGTCCGCCACGTCCATTTGCGGGATTCGGACGCCAAAAACGTCTACAACCTCATCGGGGAAGGCAACATGCCCATCAGTGAAATGATTCGCGCGCTGTCCTCTGTGGACTATGACGGCTTCATCTCTTTGGAGTGGAAGCCCGAGTGGATGGAGGATCTGCAGGATCGGGAGATCATCTTCCCGCACTTTGTCAACTACATGAACCGCTTTGAGCGCACGGGCGGCAAGAAGAACCTGTTCTACAACCACGACGGCAGCGGCCAGTACGTGTGGAAGAAAGACGAGTTGATCGACTTGACCTTCCCGCAGGTCCTCGACCGCATGGTCGAAGAGTTCCCGGATCAGTACGCGTTCAAGTACACCACGCTGGATTACACGCGCACCTATGAGGAGTTTCGGGACGACGTCGATACCTTTGCCCGCGCGCTGGTCTCTTTGGGGGTCAAAGCGGGCAGCAAAGTCGCCATCTGGGCGACCAACGTCCCGGCCTGGTTCATCACCTTCTGGGCGACGACCAAGATCGGCGCGGTGCTGGTAACCGTCAACACGGCCTACAAAATCCATGAGGCCGAGTACCTGCTGCGCCAGTCGGATACCCACACGCTGGTGATGATCGAATCCTGCCTGGATTCCAACTACACCGCGATCATCAATGAGCTGTGCCCGGAACTGAAGACGACCAAACCCGGCGAACCGCTGCACAGCAAGCGCCTGCCCTTTTTGCGCAACGTCATCACCGTCGGTTTCCGCCAGCCCGGTTCGCTGACGTTTGACGAGGCGATGGCGCGCGCAGACATGGTGCCGCTCGAGCGCATCCACCAGATGGCGGCCAGGGTCAGGCCTGACGACGTCTGCAATATGCAGTACACCTCCGGCACCACCGGCTTCCCCAAGGGCGTGATGCTCACGCACTACAACGTGGTCAACAACGGCAAGTGCATCGGGGACCGCATGGGCCTCTCCACGGCCGATCGGTTCATGATCCACGTGCCCATGTTCCACTGCTTTGGCATGACGCTTTCCATGACGTCCTGCATGACGCACGGCGCCACGATCTGCCCCATGCCGTATTTCTCGGCCAAGTCGTCGCTGGCGTGCATCAATCAGGAGCGCATCACCGCGTTCAACGGCGTGCCCACGATGTTCATCGCGATGTTCAACCACGAGGACTACCGCAAGACCGACTTTTCCTACATGCGCACGGGCATCATGGCCGGCTCGGGATGCCCGCCGGAGCTCATGCGCCGGGCCGCGCAGCCGGACGAGATGCACATGACCGGCATCGTCAGCGTCTACGGCCAGACGGAATCTGCGCCCGGTTCCACCATGTCCTCGTGGGAGGATCCGCTGGATGTGCGCACCGAGA
>DXZF01000117.1 GCA_019415425.1 Bacillota bacterium
TCCACCCGGGCGGCGCTGCGCGAGATGATCATGCCCGGCCTCATCGCCATCATCTCGCCGGTATTGCTCGGCGTGCTGCTCGGACCGACGGCACTGGCTGGCCTTTTGATCGGCGCCACCGTCACCGGTGTGCTGGTGGCCATCCAGATGGCCAATGCAGGCGGCGCCTGGGACAACGCCAAGAAGTATATCGAAGGCGGTACGCACGGCGGCAAGGGCTCCGAGGCGCACAAGGCGGCGGTTATCGGCGATACCGTGGGCGATCCGTTCAAGGATACGTCCGGCCCGTCGCTCAACATCCTGATCAAGTTGATGAGCATCGTGGCACTGGTGTTCGCACCGCTGTTCATGTAAGAGACACCAAAAAGAGGGAAGGCAGATGCCTTCCCTCTTTTGATTTGCCGTCCCATTATGCACCCTGCCATGTGGGACGGCATTTTTGCGCCTGTGATCTTGTAGGCCACTAAGAGATATCGGAACCCGCGCCCGGACGCAACGGCAAAGCCAGACGGCATTTTGCTGCCCCGCTCGCCCATCCCTCAAGAGGAGCCCCCGCCCGCCGGGAAGCGGAGTGACGTACGGGAGGCCTTTTACCAACTGCATGGCCAGCCGTCAAAGCAATGGGGCAACAGAATGGGCCAAATGGCTCGCGTTACGCGCTCCATGCCCTCCTCCATTTGCATGCCAAATGGCAAATGGAGGAGATCGAGCGGGATTCTATTGGCTGCAAGCGATGCTGTACCCATATTGGGAGGAAGAGTCCTGCACGAGCTCCATCGAGATACGGTCGAGAATCTGCTCGTCAATCCCGCGCACATCGCACACGAGCTGCACGTGCCCATTTTCCAGCAGGGTGGTCTCCACGATGGTGGGGACATAGTTTTCGCCGGTGGCGCGCTGGAAAGTGTACGTGTGCTGTTCGGCGTCGTACAAAATGGCGTTACCCGCATATGCCTGGCCGATGGCGGGCAACTGAGTGAATTTTGTGGCAAAACAATCGTTGAACAGGGACAGCATCTCGTCCTGCGATAGGACGATGGTGTCCCCCTGTATCGCGGTGGGCGAAGGGACCTGCTCGTACGTGTTGAGCATGGTGTACGCGAGCAACCATGCGTAATTTTCGCTCGGGACGCCGTCAAAGCCGTCATAATTGCAGCTCGCGCAACAGACAGAACCGATCAGCGGCGCAAGCTGCTCCAAAGCCGCGTCGGGATCTCCATGGAAGAAATCCTCTATGCGCTGCGGCGCCGCTGCGCTTGGGGAGGGGGAAACGGAAGCGGCTGGCGCTGCAGTGCTACAGGCCGCCAGCAGGGCGGTGAGGGTCAGACAGAGGAAGAGGGTGGTTGAACGGCGTCGCATCGGCACGTCCTCCTTTGCATGCGTATCTGTGCGTGGCTTCACGCATACGGATGAGAAGCCAAACGTCACCTACATTGTAGCACGAAGGAGCGGCTGCGGCGATGCAAATCCAGGAAAAAAGGGCCTCCCTACGGGAAACCCTCCGGTACCTACCGATGGACGGTGCGCCACGGACAACGCGCAAATCGACAGCAAGCCGCTACCCGTATGGCGCTTTGATGCCCTCAGTCGCGCGAACGCGCAATGGCCAACAGGCGCAGAAATTGCAGCAGCGCCATCAGGGTCGACGCCAGATACGTCATGGCGGCCGCGCTGAGCACCTTGCCGGCTCCACGTACCTCTTGCTGCGTGAGGTAGCCATCGGCCAGCAGGGCTTTGGCGCGGGAGGATGCATTGTATTCCACCGGCAATGTGATCAGCTGAAACACCAGAACCGACGCGTACAGGATCAGCGCAGCGGTCACAAGGCCGCCCATTTCTAATATAAAGCCCAATATCAACAGGGGAATGGCCAGCGAGGAAGCGAGATTGACCACGGGATAGATGGCGTTTCGCACCGTCAGCGGCGTATATGCGCGTGCGTGCTGGATGGCATGCCCCACCTCGTGCGCAGCTACGCCCACCGACGCTACCGACGTACTGCCGGCCACGGCCTCGCTCAACCGCAGCGTGCGGGAACGCGGATCGTAATGGTCGCTCAGAGAGCCGGCCACCCGCTCGATCGGCACATCCTGCAGGCCCGCATCGTCCAACAGCTGGCGCGCCGTCTGCTCCGCCGTCACGCCGCGCTGCGTCTGTACGCGCTGGTAGCGCTTGAAGGTGGACTGCACGCGGATCTGTGCAAACAGCGCCAGCAGGATGCCGGGCAACAGGATCAACAGCGTGGAATCCCAATAGTAAAATGGCAATTGCATCATCTCCCCAATGGTGTGATACCCATTGTAGCAGAGGACTATGCGCGCATGCAAGGGAATCAGAATGGCGAGATATTGACAATCTGCATCTGTTCCACCTCACAGGAAAAGCGGTGCAACAAATAGACGTCGTCGTACAGCGTCTGTGCCAGCGTCAGGGTGACGGGGCCGTCGCCCGTTGCCCCCAATACGCCCGAAAACGGCCCGAAGAACGCGGCCAGATCCGAGAGCGTCATATCCTCGCGCAACGCCGGCGCAAGGAACGAGAGCGCCTCTTCGGCCAGTTCTAACTGCACGGCCTGGCACAGCGCCGTACACAGCTGTTGCGGCGTCTGCGGCATGCGCTGTGCCGCAGAAAAATAGCCGTACTGCTGTGCGCTGCGCACGCCCTGCTCCTGTTGCAACGTGATGGTGTACTGCGCCTCATGCCCGCAGACGTCGTCCAGCGGCTGCGTGCACAGCAGCGTGTGCGGCTGCACGCGGCTGTGCGCATACTCGTCCGCGACCACGGTGTACCCTTCTTGGAGCGGGGTGATGAGGATGCTGCGCGGCCCGTAGGGCCCTTCCCCGGTCACCCACAGATCGGCCTGCGAAAAACAGGGGATGGCCTGTACCCGGCCATGTGTAAAATCCGCGAGGGGGTACAGTAGCATCAGCGTGTCCTGGTGCATGTTTTCCACCGCCAATGTGCAGCCGGATTCCCGGTAAAGCGTAGCGGCACAGGGGCGGCCCTGGTACGTGAACATGGCACGGCTGAGCGCGTATGGCGGCTGCGTGTGCGATTGTAGCGGCACGGTTTGCAGCGCAATCTCTACGTGAATGAGCCCGCTCTCTTCAAGGTACAGCGTGCACCCCGGCACGCGCTGTGTGGGGGCCCCATCCTTGAGCGGCAGCGCAATGGTCTTGGGCAATGCGGCCACGGGCCCATCTGCCGCCAGCGGCAGGCAGGTGATATATGCCGTGCCGTTGGGGGCCACAGGCAACACGGGCTCATGGGCATGGTCGCCTGCCAACGCGCCGTTGATCAGGCAGATGCACGGCACGTGCGGCGTTTGGATGTGAATGACGGGCAACTGCACAGCGGTCCCCTCCCGGTAGCGTTCTTTTCAATCTATGTGCAACGCAGAACGGAATATGCATGTACACGGCCTGTGCGCGTTGTGGTACAATGAATGCGACCCGGGCCGTGGGGGAAAATCGGCAGGGGATACGACACCGCGCGCAGTGGGGGCAATGCCACAGGTGCGCCGGATAGAGGAGGATGCACATGCGGAGCAGAATCGCAGCGCTGTTTGCACAGCCACAGCAGTATCTGGGGCAGCATGTAAAGGTATGCGGACGGGTGCGCACCGTGCGCGAGATGAAGGATATTGCATTTGTAGAGATCTGGGACGGCAGCTGTATGCAGGGCATACAGGCCGTAGCGCAGGCCGATTGTATGGACGCGGTGCGCGAGGCGACCACCGGCTGCATTGTAGAGGCCGAGGGCAAATTGCAGCCTTCCCCGGCCAAGGGGCAGACCTTTGAATTGCTGTTGGAGCGATTTTGCGTCACGGGTCCCTGCCCTTCCGACTACCCGTTGCAAAAGAAGCGGCACACACTGGAATACCTGCGCACAATCGGGCATTTGCGTCCGCGCACCAATACCCTGTATGCGGTATTCAAGGTGCGCAGCGTGCTCTCCCAGGCCATTCACGAGTTCTTTGCCCAAAAGGGATTTGTATACGTGCACACGCCGCTGATCACCGCCAGCGACTGCGAAGGCGCGGGGGAGATGTTCCAGGTGACGACGC
>DXZF01000118.1 GCA_019415425.1 Bacillota bacterium
GGAACATTTTCCCGCAGGCGCACATTGAGCGAGCCGGTAAAGGTGGTGTCCAGCACGGGTTGGCCATCAGGGGTCGTCAGTGCGTGACCGGTACCGTCGTCCCTTGCCAGGACGATTTCCGTGGCCTGCTCATACACGCCGTACACGCGGTAATAGAAGGTGGCATCTTCGGCCTCCGATCCCTCTGCCACATGCGCGGTCTCTTTGCTGACTTCCAAGTCCCCTACATTCTGGTTATAGACCTGTACCAGCGTCTCAATGGAAAAGAGGCCGGAGAGGTCGTCATATTGCGACAAATCCGTGACATTGGGCGTATAGACATGGTAGTCTTTCCCCTCTTCAAGCGTCTTGCCCGCAATCTGCACGCTCTGGAGCGTCTGCGCACCGGCGTCATCCGTCGCCTTTTGCAGCCAGAACGCAAGGGTTCCGTCCGTCGCGATGCCATCAAGCGTATAGGTGGTCTGGTCGGCATTCCGTTTGTTGACCCTCACCAGGCCACTATAGTTTTCGTAATCGCCGTCCAGAATCAGCACCTTGGCCTGGACAGCCGTATTCTGCTGCAATACGAGTTGTGGGGTCCCTGCCTCTGTGAACTGATACAGGTTTCTGCCCGCCGTGACATAGTAGCCCATATCTTCAGCAAAGAAGATGTACCGGTTGTTTTCATTGCTGTATTTATTGAGCCAGGAAATCTCCCCTTCCACCGGCGCCTTCAGCGTGCCATCTTCCCCCTGCACCTGCAGCGTGCTGTTGACAAAGGTCAGCGTCTCGTCCACAGCACTCTCTGTGGCAAATTGCGACATGGAGTTTAAAATCCATCCGGCGTATTGCCCGACCCGAATGCCATCATTGACTTGGCCCGCATCGGCAAATACGCCGTCGTCATCGATGGTAACGGTGATGGGTTCGGGATTGATGGTATAGCCATCCGGCGTATCGGTTTCAAAGATGACGTATTCCCCTGCCTCCATATATGTAGAGGTATCGGCAGGGTCCACCTTGTACGACGAAGTCTTGTCCTGATACAAGAACGCGTCAAATTTGGTGGGGAAAATGACAGCGCCGTCCAGATCCAACCCGGCCGCGGCAATGCTGCCCTCCGACATGGTCGTTCCCACATCCCAGGTGGTTGCGCCGGATAGGATCTCCTCGCGCGATCTGCGCACGCCGTTCTCGTCCACGACAAGGGGGTTGCGGTACATGCCCACATGGGCCGTATCCGCAGAGCCCTGCGGCACAAGTGCATACCCCGCCCTTGGCCAGGTGGAATAGGCCTGGTACATGCTAAATTGTGCGCCTGCCAGCCGGTTGCCCCGGTAATCCAGCTTCTGTACGCGAACCCGGTTAAAGGTATTGGATACATAGAACTGAGAGGCATATTGCCGCTCAAACCGTTCCGCTTCGCCATTCGCCCCTGTCGGAGCGATGGTGGAAATGCGGACGATCTCATTCGCATCCACTTCATCCAGCGACCCGGCATTGGGCGCAAAGTAGAATGCGATATTGTATTCGCTTTTCGCCTCATCGCTCGTGCCCAAAAGGTACGGGTAGGTGCGCTTCACATCGCCCGGGATGTTGGTGACTTCCACATGGAATTGCTGCCGGGCGTTCCGCTCTGCTATGATGGTGCCCGTCTGCCGGGTCTGCTGCATCACGTCTTCCATGCCGCGCGCAGCTTTTAACACCGATTCCCTATCTGTGATATTCTCGGTCATCAGGGTCCAACCCGTGTTGGTCGTGCCATAGAGGGCGTGGAAGTTGGACTCATCGTACAGCGAACCGTTCATGTCCATGCGCTTGATGGGCACGGCAAAAATGATGCCGTTGTCCAGATACTCCGTTGCGTTCTCCCCTGCGGGGACAATGGGTTCCCCCACTGTGGCCGTATCGTTCTGTCCATCATAAGCATATGTGTACAGCGTATCCGTCATGGTGACATCCAGCACGGCCTGCGTATACGCACCGGTCTGCCAATAGTTATGGGAAAGCAACACACCGTCTCTGGAGGCGTAGTTGTAAATGCTATAGTATAGGGAAATATCCCCTTTGGAGCGGTAGCCGGCAGGGCACTGTGTCTCCTTGAGCACATAGTAGAGCTGCGGGTTTTCCGCATTCTGTGCAAGCTCCTGAAAGCTGATGATTTTTCTTTTATCCGTAATAAAGTTTAGATGCCCATTTTCGTCTGTCGTCGCCTTGCAGAGGGGCGTTCCGCTGCTCGTGTCCGCAATGTACAGACCAGTCTGTTCATCGATCAGGGGCAACGGCAAGCCGTATGCATCCGTTTCTGTGCTCACCTGTGCCGGCCAGAGTTCAAATTCTGCGCCGGATACCGGCCGGCCGTCCTGGTCGGTCTTGGTGATGCCAGAGGCGGGGGC
>DXZF01000119.1 GCA_019415425.1 Bacillota bacterium
GACAGTGACCAGGAACAGCGGTTGAAACTGTGCCAATTGATTTTCGGGACGGTCCATCATGACCGCAATGCGGTAAGCAGAAACAATATACCCCCCCGTTAGGGTGCATACCCTCTCTGGGGTGGGGTGGGTGTCGCAGTAGGCTTTTACTGTGACACTTCTGTGACACTTTACCGGAATTTATGGGCATTTTCGGGCGTTTTTGGCCGCGAAAACTTTGCGTGCAGATATGGCGAAACCCCCGAAAACCCGGGGGTTTCAGCGTTTTTTGGCATTTGAGCCGTGGCGGAGAAGGCGCATACCATTTGGCGAAACGGCTCAAACAGGAGTGCGAGCAGGGGCAATAGATGTAGGGGCAAAAAATGGTATTTAAACCGAAAAGCGCATATACGGTAAGCGACTTTTCGGTTCATAGACCCGCCGCCCATTGCGTGGGAGGGCAAAACATACACGGCATACGAGGCGACGCAGATGCAGCGCCGGTACGAGCGATCCATACGCAATTGGCGTGACCGTGTGGTTGGTTACGACGCCGCGGGACTGGATGATCAGGTGGACGTTGCAGCTGTACGGCTCAAACGCCTGACGGATGGGTACGAGGATTTTTC
Organism: Bacillota bacterium; assembly: GCA_019415425.1. GTDB lineage: Bacteria > Bacillota > Clostridia > Christensenellales > QAND01 > Allochristensenella. The sequence continues at coordinate 609 of DXZF01000119.1, forward strand.
CAGGCGGGCCAATCTGCCCACGCAGGAAGAACGCATGCGCGTATTTGGATACACGGCCGAGATAGAAGATAAGATCGTGACCATCCAGCGTAAAATGGTGGGAAAATATGCTGGATACAGGTATAATGAAGATGGAACAATTGTTGTAACGGATGATTGGAAAGGACAGGGGCATAAGTCGATCCCCAAAAAGTATCGGCCTTATGCAGTGGTTGAGATTATGTCCGGTGGCAAAGCCAGGCAGGTAGATCGCGTGTACTATGACGCAAACGCGCTGATGGTGAAGCAGATTCACAGTGGGCCTCATGGGAACTTAAAGGAACACCCGTACGGTGTACATGGCGAGCATGCGCACTGGTACGACTGGGAAAAGGGAAAAGAGGAATGTAGGAAAACAGGTGAGCTTACGTCATCCGAGAGAAAGGAGAATAGCGACATCCTATGAAACCGAAAATAAAGGACGTTTGGGATCCCAGGTATTTAGAGCAATATGTAGAAGTTGAACCACTTACAGCGGAACAATGGAGAGCCCGACTTGATGATTTCTATACAGATGGATGGTATGAGTACAATGGGAAACAGTATTTTTTTGATTGGTTTGGTCCTGGGCGTATAGAGATATATTGTTATGAAACCCAAGTAGGCACAACATGCCACTCCGTTGAAGAAGCCATGACTGCACCGATATTCGACGGGCATTCGCTTGAAGAGATCGCAGAGCAGCTGATACCCGTTTGAAAAGATGTACCCGCAAACCAATGCCAGCGGAGCGAAGGGAGAACGGGGATATAATATGATAGCAGGAGTATTAACCGCTGCGCAGTGGCGAGAGTTATTTGGCAAAGAATTTTTTTATGGGGATTACAGCTATGCAGGGAAGCATTATTTCATTGATTTTTTGAATCCAGGGGAGATTCTCGTTGGATTTGACGAAGAAGATCATATCTTTAAGACAGTTGATGAACTGATGACTGCACCGATCTTCGACGGGCATTCGCTTGAAGAGATCGCAGAGCAGCTGATACCCGTTTGAAAAGATGCACCCACAAACCAACGCCAGTGGAGCGAAGGGAGAACGGGGATCTATGATGGCAAAATCGGGGGTGAAGGGACGACGGAATGCCCCGTGCCTGTGATCCGCTGTATACTGAAAGGAGCAGATTTGCTGAAACCGATCAGGAGGATCTGTATGGGTAAATCTGAAAGCATTCCCCTGACGAAGATGTGAACGCAAGGCGCGTGTGGCGCTATGCTGGAAGAGGAGGGGATCGCGTTTGTACAGCGAAAACGATAGAGTGTGCCCAATAAGCGGGCAAACGATCAGCAGTGATGTATGCTACGAGGTTGTCATGTGCCTGACGGGCCTGTTCAAGCCGTCGTCTGTACCCGAAATGGATTTTAAAGATGACGAAAAGACGCGGGCGATCTGCAACGCATGCCCTTACAGTAACTTATCATGATAGAGTAATCTGAGAATACACAATATAATTTGCAATCAAGCACCCAGCGGGGTGCTTTTTTGACGCCCAAAACCCGGCTGACGGCGATAAAAGCTGACGGAGAGCCACCAAGGCTATAAACCGTGAGAACAGCCACCGAGGCTATAAACCGGGAGAATGAAATGGAACAGGATACGACCAACAATGCACAGGACATCATCGCAGCCGGGCAGGATATTGACATAAGGGCAGGCAGAACAGCCTGCCCTTTTTGCGTGCAAGCATAACCAGGAACAGCGGTTGAAACTGTGCCAATTGATTTTCGGGACGGTCCATCATGACCGCAATGCGGTAAGCAGAAACAATATACCCCCCCGTTAGGGTG
>DXZF01000012.1 GCA_019415425.1 Bacillota bacterium
CCGCGAGGGGTGCAAATTTTTGGATTCGCTCTATGCCGTACGGATTGCGCAGAAGGCGGATTGCGTGATCGTCTCGCAGGGCGGGTACCCCAAGGACCTGAACATCTATCAGGCGCAAAAGGCGCTGGACAACGCGCGCCATGCCGTGAAAAAGGGCGGCACCATCATTTGGGTGAGCAGTTGCAAAGAGGGATATGGCTCCGACGTGTTTGCGCGGTGGATTCACGATTACCGCACGCCGCAGCAATGCGTGGAAGAGATTGAAAAGCACTTTGAACTGGGCGGTCACAAAGCGGCTGCCATCGCGATGGCGGCCATGGACGCCCAACTGATCTTCGTCAACGATTTGCCCGAAGAGATGACGCGCATGGTGTACAGCGAGCCGGCGCCGTCGGTGCAGGCAGCGGTGGACGAAGTGTTGCAGCAAAATCCCGACGCCACGTTTCTCCTCATGCCCTATGGCGGCAGCACGCTGCCCAAGTGCGAAGCATGACGGATGCAAAAAAGAAGAGAACAGGAGCGGTCAAAATACGTTTTGGCCGCTCCTGTTTTTACGCCTGCGCAGTGATCTGCCCGTTGTGCACGGCAAAGGTCTGATCGGCGTGCAACCGGCGGGGCACGACGGTGGCGGTCGTGATGAGCGCCTGCCCGCGGATGCGGGCGATCAGCGCCTGTTGGCGGTATTCATCCAGCTCTGAAAATACGTCGTCCAGCATCAGGATGGGCAGCTGGCCCGTCTCGTTTTGCATCTGCTCTGCACTGGCCATCTTGAGCGCGAGCGCGGCCGTGCGCTGCTGCCCCTGCGAGCCGAAGACGCGCGCGTCCTTGCCATCGATGTTCAAGATCAGATCGTCCCTGTGAGGCCCGCAGAGCGTCGTCATGCGCCGTAAATCGTCCGCGCGACTCTTCTGTAAGGCGGCAAGCAACGTGGCCTGTACGCCGTCCTGCAGCTCCTGAGGATGGCATTTGTATTGCAGGGAGAGCGTCTCTTTGCCCGAGATGTCGCGGTGAATGGCGGCGCTGATCGGTGCGAGCGCGCGCAGAAAGTCCTGCCGGTGTGCGATCACCTCGGCGCCGCAGATGCTCAGGGTGACGTCAAAGGCATCCAATAGCGCGCCGACGTCTTCGCCGGGCTTTGCGCGCTTCAAAAGCGCGTTGCGCTGTGTGAGCGCCGTATTGTAGCGCGCAAGCGAGAGGAAGTACGACGGGCGCAATTGGCACAGGGAAGCGTCCATATATCGCCGCCGCAAACTGGGGCCGCCCTTGATGAGCAGCAGGTCCTCGGGCGAAAAGAGGATGCACTGCACGTGCCCCATCAACTCCGCCATCCGCTTGATGGGAATGCCCGAGACCTGAATGCGCTTGCGCTCGCTGTGCGAGAGCAGCACTTCCACCTTGCGCGGCCCGTCCGGCCGCAGCAGCGAGAGGCCGCAGTAGGCGTCTTTTTGCCCCTGACGGATGAGTTCGCCATCGCGCACGGTGCGGTGGCTCTTGCCCAGACAGCACAGGTAGACGGCCTCCAGCACGTTGGTCTTGCCCTGTGCGTTTTGGCCCATGAACACATTGACACCCGCGTGCAGCGGCAGCAGCAGCGAAGCGTAGTTGCGAAAATCCCGCAGTGCGATCTGTGTCAGATGCATCCGTGCGCCCTCCTTGTCAGCAGTGTGAAAAGCAAGTTTTAGTATAGCATATTCGCCGCCCGACAGGCGTCTGAAAGATGCCCAAAATTCTGTAAATACGCCCGTCAAATCGGCCGAAAGCCTTGTTTATAATATATAATATAGTAT
>DXZF01000120.1 GCA_019415425.1 Bacillota bacterium
GCAACAGCAGACGGCTGTACCGATCTTTGAGATCCGCAATCTGGATCTGTTTTACGGGCAGGTACAGGCGCTCAAGCACATCGATATGGATATTTTACAGAACAAGATCACCGCGCTCATCGGCCCTTCGGGCTGTGGCAAATCCACGTTTTTGCGCACGCTCAACCGCATGAACGACCTGATCGAAGGGGTGCGCGTCACCGGCGAGATCAAGTTTGAGGGCAAGGACCTGTTCACGTCCTACGCCGTGCCGACCCTGCGCAAGCGCGTGGGCATGGTGTTCCAAAAGCCCAACCCGTTCCCCATGTCCATCTACGACAACATCGCCTACGGCCCGCGCGTGCACGGCATCAAAAAGCGCAGCCAGCTGGACGAGATCGTAGAGCGCAGCCTCAAGGGCGCCGCGCTGTGGGACGAGGTGCACGACCGGTTGAAGAAATCCGCCATGGGCCTCTCGGGCGGCCAGCAGCAGCGGCTGTGCATCGCGCGCCTGCTCGCCGTGGAGCCCGACGTGCTGCTCATGGATGAGCCGACTTCGGCCCTGGACCCGATCTCCACCTCGCGCATCGAGGACCTGATGGGCGAGCTCAAGGATCGCTACACCATCGTCATCGTCACGCACAACATGCAGCAGGCCGGCCGCATCTCGGACCAGACCGCGTTCTTCCTGCACGGCGAAGTGGTGGAGATGGACGATACCGAACAGATCTTTGCCAAACCGCGCGACAAGCGCACAGAGGATTACATTACCGGCCGGTTTGGCTGATGGGAGGAGGGAACACAATGGCACCCAGAGAGCGGTTCAACAAACAACTGGCGTATTTACACGTGGAAATGACGGATATGGGCGCACAGGTACACGGCGTGATCAACCGCACCGTGCGCGTATTGGAGGCAAACGACCTGACGCTGGCGCAGCAGATCTTTGACGGCGACGACGTCGTGGACGGCATGGAGCGGCATATCGAGCAGATGTGCCTGTCGCTGATCACGCGCGAGTCGCCCATCGCGACCGACCTGCGCCACATCACGGTCAGCCTCAAGATCATCACGGATTTGGAGCGCGCTGCCGACCAGTGTGCGGATATCTGCGAGATCGTCGCGCGTGCGCTGGGCACGCCGCAGATCCCGGCCGCACAGATGCTGCCCGGCATGCTGCAAAAGGCGAGCGACCTGTTTGGCAAGGCGCTGGACGCGTTTTTGGATGAGGACGAGGAGAAGGCGCAGCAGGTGATCTCGCAGGACGAGGAGATCGACGCGCTGTTCTACGCCTGCATCGGCGCGCTGCGCACCTCGCTGGGCGAGGACCCCAAGAGCGCGGCGCAGGCCGTCAATACGATGATGATCGCCAAGTACATCGAGCGCATTGGCGACCATGCGACCAACATTGCGGAGTGGGCCATCTACCTGGCCACCGGCCGGCACCCGCGCGAGGTGTATCTGGAAAGCGGTCCGCAGTGACGCACAGAAGGGAGGCTGCAGTGAACGAATGGATCTATCTCGTCGATGACGAGGAAAATATACTGGAGCTGACCAGCTTTGCCCTGCAGCAGGCGGGCCTGCGCGTCAAGACCTTTCTCGACGGCGAATCGTTTTTACAGGCCTGCCGCGCACAGGCGCCCGACGTGGCGGTGCTGGACTGGATGCTGCCGGGCATGGACGGGCTGACCCTGTGCCGGATGCTGCGCGAGGACGCGCAGACGGCGCTGGTCAAGATCGTGTTCCTGACCGCGCGCAGCGATGAGATCGACCGCGTGGTGGGCCTTGAGATGGGGGCGGACGACTACATCGTCAAGCCGTTTTCAGTCAAGGAGTTTGTCGCGCGCGTGCGCGCGCTGCTGCGCCGCAACGCACCGCCCGCCACCGCGCCCATGGCCAAGGTGGAGGGCAACGGCATCGTGCTGGATGTGTTTTCGCGCCGGGCCAGCAAGGACGGCAAGCCGCTGGACCTGTCGCTCAAGGAGTTTGAGCTGTTGATGGTGCTCATGCAGAACCCGGGACGCGCCATGCCGCGCTCGGTGTTGTTTGAGAAGGTGTGGGACGGCCAGCAGAGCGAAGACACGCGCACGCTGGACGTGCACATCCGCTACCTGCGCAAGAAGCTGGAGAAGGACCCCGCCGATCCGCAGATTCTGCAGACCGTGCGCGGCGTGGGCTACCGCTTTGTCAAGGAGGCGTGAAGCACGGCCGAGCCCCCCCGCCGGGCGGCATGCCCCCGGCCCAGGGCCGCTGGCGCGCACATGTGCGCCGGGCAAAAGTGAAAAGGGCGTTGTACGCCGCCCGCATGGGGCGGCCAATACAGGAGGATGCGTTCCCATCCGGGGAGGGCATCTTTTTTTGTATCCTCGGTTTTCTGCCGATGCCGGCAAAGCGGCGCTGTAAGCGGGGGTGGCGGGCAATGGCCTTTGCCGCGGCCATCCCAATCAAAAAAAGGTAAAATCAGGATTGATTCCTGAT
>DXZF01000121.1 GCA_019415425.1 Bacillota bacterium
CTATGGCTTTGTCAACAAAGAGGATAAGAGCATGTTTGAGCGGTTGATCAGCGTCTCGGGCGTGGGGCCCAAAGTGGCGCTCTCGCTGCTCTCCTCGCTCAGCGCGCCGGAGGTGGCGATGGCCATCCTCAGCAGCGACGAAAAGGCGCTTTCCCGCGTACCGGGGTTGGGAAAAAAGACGGCGCAACGCCTGATTTTGGAGTTGAAAGGCGCCCTGCAAAAGGAAGATTGGTCGGCCGCAGGCGCTGCACCCTTCGTGCCGGGTGGGGACGATGTGGTGGACGAGGCCATTGCCGTGCTCATGGCCATGGGCTTTGCCCAGCAGGACAGCGCCGCCGCGGTGGCGCTGGTCAAGGCCGAGGGCGGCACGGCGGAACAGATGGCCATCAACGCGCTGCGAAGGCTGGACCGGGGTTGAAACGGAGGATTTGAGCCGACATGCATCAGGATGAAGACCGCTTGTTGACCTCTTCCATGCGCGAGGAGGACGTGGAGATCGAACAGTCCCTGCGCCCGCGCACGTTGGAGGAGTACATCGGGCAGGAGAAGATCAAGCACCAGTTGCGCATCTACATTCAGGCCGCAAGGCTGCGCGGCGAGCCGCTGGATCACGTGCTGCTGTACGGCCCGCCCGGATTGGGCAAGACGACGCTGGCGGCCATCATTGCCAACGAAATGGGCGTCAACCTGCGCATGACCACGGGGCCGGCCATCGAACACCATGGCGATCTGGCGGCCATCCTGTCCAACTTGCAACCGGGCGATGTGCTGTTTATCGATGAGATTCACCGCCTCAACAGCAACGTCGAGGAGAAGCTGTACACGGCCATGGAGGACTTTGCGCTGGATATCATCATCGGCAAGGGCCCCAGCGCCAAGACCATGCGCCTTTCGCTGGCGCCGTTTACGCTCGTGGGCGCGACGACGCGCGCAGGGATGCTCACAAGCCCGCTGCGCGACCGGTTTGGCGTGATCAACCGGCTGGAGATGTACACCATCGAGGAGCTGAGCACCATTGTCATGCGCTCGGCCAGAATCATGAAGGTGGAGATCGACGAGCGTGGCGCGCAGGAGATCGCCAGCCGCAGCCGTGGGACCCCGCGCATTGCCAATCGCTTTTTGCGCCGTGTACGCGACTATGCGCAGATTGTGGCAAACGGCAAAATTACCGAGGAAGTGGCCATGAAAGCGCTGGACATGCTGGAAGTGGATGAACTGGGCCTGGACCAGGTGGACCGCAATATCCTCGAGACCATCATCTACAAATTTGGCGGTGGGCCCGTGGGGTTGGAGACGCTGGCGGCCAGCACGGGGGAAGAGAATGTGACCATTGAGGACGTGTACGAGCCGTACCTGTTGCAGCTGGGCTTTATCAACCGCACGCCGCGCGGCCGCGTGGTGACAAAAAATGCCTACCTGCACCTGGGCATCCCAGCGCCCAGCGATCAGGAGTCCAAGCCCAGGCAGATCAGCCTGCTTGAGGATTGAACGCAATCCGAGGACGAACGAGTGCCGCGCAAGCGGCCTTTTCTTTGGACAAGGGAGAGCGAGAGGGAATGGATTTGACGACCAAGACGAGTGACTACAGCTATGAACTGCCAGAGCGCCTGATTGCGCAGACGCCCATCGAACCGCGCGACGCGTCGCGGCTGATGGTGGTGCACAAAGAGGGCGGGCTGGAGCACCGGATCTTCCGCGATGTGATCGAATATCTGCAACCGGGCGACGTCATGGTCGTCAATGAGAGCGCCGTCATCCCCGCGCGCCTGCACGGCATACGCGAGACAACGGGCGCGCACGTGGAACTGCTGCTGCTCAAACAGGTGCGTACCGGGGTGTGGGAGACGCTGGTGCGGCCGGGGCGGCGCGTTCGGGAAGGGGAATGGCTCAGCTTTGGAGATGGCATGCTGCGCGCCCACGTGCTTTCGCGCACACAGGCGGGAGGGCGTGTGGTGGAATTCTCTTATGAGGGAGAATTCTACGCAGTGCTGGACAAGCTGGGGCAGATGCCGCTGCCCCCCTACATCCATGCGCAGCTGAAAGACCCTTCGCGCTACCAGACGGTGTATGCCAAAGAGCGCGGCAGCGCGGCTGCCCCAACGGCGGGATTGCACTTTACCCCCGCGCTGCTGCAGCGCATCGAGGCAAAGGGCGTGCAGATTGTCAAGGTGTTGCTCCACGTGGGGCTGGGCACGTTTCGGCCGGTGGAGGCGGAGGACATCCGCGAGCACGTGATGCACGCCGAATACTACGAACTGAGCCAGCAGGCGGCCGATACCATCAACGCCGCGCATGCGGCGGGCAAACGCGTGTTCGCTGTGGGCACCACCAGCGTGCGCGTGCTGGAGACGGTGGCCGGGCCGGATGGGACCTTGCGCGCACAGAGCGGATGGACGGATATCTTCCTGTATCCCGGCGTGCCATTCAAGGTAGTGGACGCGCTGATCACCAATTTTCACCTGCCCGAGTCCACGTTGCTGATGCTGGTCAGCGCGTTCTGCTCGCGCGAGCGCATCCTGGAGGCGTATCGGACGGCCGTGCAGATGGAGTACCGGTTTTTCAGCTTTGGCGATGCGATGTTGATTGTATAGAGGGGTGGCCGCGCACAGGCGCAAATGCCGTGCGCGGCCCGTTTTTTGCACCGGCGTCTGGCTGCACGCGGTGAAAAGCCTGCTGTGCGCGGAAAAGATGGGCGCAGGCCATGTCGAATGAGGCAGACGACAACGTGTTCCCAGCCGCACATGGGGCCAGGTTGCCACCGTGGCATCGGGGATGGGACGATAAACACGTGCGAAAACCCGAATAGAACATCGTGCGGGTACGCCTGCAGCACGTAATTTCGGGCAAATGGAATTGAATGGGTAAAAAAACGGGTGATTGTACAGGATAAAGCGTGCAGAGCGGCACATTTTGTTTTATACTGATAATTGATCAAAATTACACAATTGAGAGGAGCGCAAATGATGCGACAAAATGAGATTGCTCCCGCCATTTGGTACATCGGTGTGGATGACAAGACGATCGACCTGTTTGAGAGCCAATACGTGGTACCCAATGGCATTTCCTATAACTCCTATGTGATTTTGGATGAAAAGATTGCGGTGATGGATACCGTGGACAAGCGCGCGACGGATGCCTGGTTTGCAAACCTGACGGACGTGCTGGCCGGAAAGGCGCCCGATTATCTCGTCGTCTCGCATATGGAACCCGACCACGCCGCCAATATCCAGAAGCTCGCGCAACAGTATCCCGATATGCAGATCGTCGCCAGCGCGCGGGCCATTACGATGATCGGGCAGTTCTTCACAGACGATCTCTCCCCGCGCTGTATCGTCGCCAAAGAGGGGGGGACGCTTTCGCTGGGAACGCACACGCTGCAGTTCTTCATGGCGCCCATGGTGCACTGGCCCGAGGTGATGGTGACCTACGAACAATCCGAAAAGATCCTGTTCTCCGCCGACGGGTTCGGCAAGTTCGGCGCGCTGGATACCGATGAAGATTGGACCTGTGAGGCGCGCCGGTACTACTTCAACATCGTGGGCAAGTACGGAGCGCAGGTGCAGGCGCTGCTCAAGAAGGCCGCCACGCTGGAAATCCGCACCATCTGCCCGCTGCATGGCCCCATGCTCAAGGAGAATCTGGGCTTCTATCTGGATAAATACAATACCTGGAGCAGCTACGCGCCCGAAGATGAGGGCGTGCTCATCGCCTATGCGTCCATCCACGGCAATACGGCCGCTGCCGCGCAGCAGATGGCGCAGATGCTCCGGGAATTGGGAGCCAAACACGTTGCCATGACGGACCTGACGCGGGACGATATGGCCGAAGCGGTGGAGGACGCCTTCCGTTACAGCCACATGGTGGTGGCCGCCTCCAGTTACGATGCCGGCGTATTTCCGTGCATGGACACATTTTTGCGCAAACTCAAGGCCAAAAACTACCAGAACCGCACCGTTGCCATTGTGGAGAACGGCACATGGGCGCCCTCGGCGGGCAAGTGCATGCGGGCGCTGCTGGAAGAGATGAAGGATATCCGCATCTGCGAGCCGATGGTGACCATCCGCTCGGTCGCCAAAGAGGAGACACAGCAGGAGCTCCATGCGCTGATGCAGACCTTGCTGCAGCAATAAGGGATGCGTATACGGCACGGAACGCACGGTTCCGTGCCGTTTTCCGTGGCAGCGGGTTGACAAGCCGTTTCGTACAACGGTAAAATGACGTCGATCGGCAAGAAGCCATGATGCCTGCAGAAGCGGGCGCTTTTCTGCCGCTATGCGGCGTCTTGGTATAGGGATCGATACATTTGTGGGCCCGATGAACGGGTACACGGTGAAGCAGAAGGTTCACACAGCCAATCGGGTGAGCGTTCTGCTTTTTTGATGGCAGGGCAAAAAATGGGCCCGGTAGCAGTGGCGTATCGGGGAGTTGGAGGAATGCAACATGAAGACGATTTACTTTGAATGCAACATGGGCGCGGCAGGGGATATGCTGGGGGCGGCCCTGCTGGAGCTGCACCCGGATCCGCAGGGGTTTCTGGCACGGTTCAACGCGTTGGGCATTCCCGGCGTAGAGGTCGAAAGGGAAGAGGCGGTCAAGTGCGGCATCACCGGAACGCACCTCAAGGTGCTTGTACATGGGCAAGAGGAAGAGAGTGAAGATGTACACGAGCACCCCCACGACCATGCACATGACCATGATCACACGCACGACCATGATCATGCACATGACCACGATCACACACACGACCATGACCATACACATGATCATGACCATACAC
>DXZF01000122.1 GCA_019415425.1 Bacillota bacterium
GTGCCGCCGCCCATGCCGGCGGTGATGAACACCATATCGGAACCGCGAATCGCCGTGGCGATGTCCTCGCGGCTCTCCTCCGCCGCGCGCTGGCCGATCTCCGGATTGGCGCCTGCGCCCAGGCCGCGGGTGAGCTTTTCACCAATTTGAATGCGCTGCGTCGCCTGCGAGAGGTACAGCGCCTGCTTGTCCGTATTCACCGCGATGAATTCCACGCCGCGCAGCCCGTACTGCACCATGCGGTTCACCGCGTTATTCCCTGCGCCACCGACACCGATGACTTTGATGGATGCCAACTGAGAATCGAGATCAAATTCCAGCATTGCCCAATGCCTCCTTACTTTCTTGTGAAACGGCCAAAACGCCGTAGTCGATTGCCCTTTGTCTTCTGTTCCGGCTGTTGCGCCAGGTAATCCAGCAGCGCCAGCGCGGCGGTCTCATACCTTGTTGTGCCATCGCTCATGGAGAGCGGCAAACCTTCGACCGGCATCTGCAGCACTGCGGCCAGGTACTCCCGGCTGCCGCGCAAATCCTTGAAGCCTTCGCCGCACAGGTACGCCTTGCTCTTCTCGGTCAGTTCCACGCCGCTGCGGGCGACGGCCTGCCGGATGAGCTCGCACGTCTCCTCCATGCGCATCATGATCACCTCTTGCACCATGTGGTGGTCGTAGGTGGCCAATTTCCCATCTTCCAGACGGACGTAGTCCAGTGCGCCCGGCTCCACATCGATGCCGAAGGCAAACTGACGAATCAGCTGCCTGGCGTGCGCCGGTTCGATTTCCAATACCTGCGAAAGGTCGGACGCCACATGCGCCCCGCCGACGTACAGCGTGGCGGAAAACACCTGGGCATCGCCCATGAACACGCAAACATCAGTGTTATAATACCCTACATTGACCAAAACCGCAACCTGATTGCGCGCACTGTGCGGGATGATGAACATCCCTTCGAGATAGTTCTGCGCGCAATAGGCCACCGGCCGCATGCGCAGCGCGGCCAGGGCGCCGTTCATCTCCGCGATGAATTCGCGCCGCGCCAGGATGGACGCCACATCGCTGCGGCCGGCCTGGGAGAGCCCCCCCGGCACCTTGACCCTGTGGATCAGTTCGCATTGATCGTCCATGTACTCAAACGCGCTGGGCGGCGTCTGCTCGCCGGCCTCGCCGGCGGACTCGGGCACGTGCGAGGCCAGCACGGTCTCGCAATAGGCCCCCGGTACCCCTACGTGCACTTCGTCGATGCGCACGCCGGAATGCTCCTCCATGCGCTCGATGGCCTGCACGGCCGCGGCCTTGATTCCCAGCGAGGAGACGGCCTTTGCCCGCTTCAGCCCCGAGAAGGCGGCACTGGTCTCGCCCTCCACCACGTAGCTGCCATCCTTGCGCAGTTCCCCGCACAGGCAATGGACATGCGTACTCGTTGTGACAAGTGCTGCCAGCATCCGTCTTCGCCTCCTTTGTCCGCTTTACGGTATCTCATATAGTGTAACAATTTTCGCGGCAAAATACAAAGCTTTTTTATGGAATAAAGCTCGCGCCCGACGTGCCCGAGACGTCCAGCGTGCCGTACCGCCTGCCCTCCTGCTCCAGCCGCGGCAAAAGCGTGTCGATCCAGACGAATTTCTGCTCCAGGTTGTCGTCGTTGCCCAGGCGGATGGTGACCCCGATGGACGTGCTCAGGTTCATCATGGTGGGGTCGGTCATGTCCAGGATGGTGAGCTTGTCCGCCACGGCGCTGGCCGCGGCCCGCTGCGCCACCTGCGTGAGCACGCGCATCTCGTACGCGCTGGGCCCGGTGAGCACCGCGCCCTTTGCCGCGCCGGTGACGCCCAGCCCCGTGACGGCAAAGGCGCCCTGCGCCTGCGCGCCGATGTCCAGCACCATGCCGTCCTCGGCGATGAGCAGGTACTGCCCATCGTACTGCACCGCCGCCATCACGCTGCGCTCGCCGACGTGGATGACCACGGTGCTGGGCCATCTGCGCTCAACGCGCTCCACCACCACCATGGGCTCCTGTGCCAGGCCCTGTTCGACCTGCGACTTTGTGACGGTAAACATGTTCTGCCCCAGCTGCACGCCCGAGAGCTGCACGATCTCTTCGGCCGAAAACACGCTGTTGCCGGATACCTCGATCTGCGTCACCTGAAAGACGTAGT
>DXZF01000123.1 GCA_019415425.1 Bacillota bacterium
ATCGCGGCGCTGGGCGACGCCCAAGTATACGTCACGCAGGACAGCACGTGCGGCTACTGCCTGACCATTGCGCCGGATGGCTCCATGCAGGTGGAGGATGTGGCGGTGCAGGACACGGCGCAGTCCACGGTATCCATCGTCTCGGTGGACAAGCAGGCCCAGCTGGTGACGCTGCAGAACAGCGGTGAAGCGGTGTCGTTGGCCGGGTACCTGCTGTTTTCGGAGCGGGGCGGAGAGTGTTTTGTGTTCCCGCAGGACGCACAGATTCAGCAGGGCGAGACGCTCACCGTAGGGTGCCTGGGCGGCACGGGCGACTACGCGTTTGGGGAGGATCAGGTGTGGAGCAAGAAAAAGGACGACCCCGCAGCGCTGTACAATGAAAGAGGGCAGCAGATCAGCCGGTTCGAGTAAATGGACGTGCTGACATGCAAAGGGGCCGTGCACGGCACAAGCGGTGCACGGCCCCTTTTGTGTTGCATGGGGGAAGGCGCGTGGCGCCTTACATGGCGGAGCGGGGAAGTGCCATCAGAAGATGTCGCCCCCCGCGTACGCAAAGGAATAGGCGGTGTCGGAAGTGAGGTTGTATTGATCGATCAACTCCATCGCCAGCTCCTTGTACACCGCCGCCCGCGCCAACAGCGAGGCGGACGCCGCGCCGGTACCGACGGTGCCGTCCTCCCCGGTGTATTCGGCAAACGCCGCGTCGGCCGCATCGTCGGCCGCCTGATTGGCCTGTGCGTACTGCGCCTGCGCCTCATCCGCGTTGCCGATGGACTGGTGCGCGGCCACGGCTGCCTCGGCCTCGTCCCGCCAGGCCTCGTAGTACTTTTCGCTCACGTTGTTCAGCTCCACCGTGCTGCCCACCGATGCAAATGCGCTGTCAAAGGCGAGGTCGATGGGGTTTTCAGACGAGGAGACGGGCGTGCGCTGTGGCGTCGCGCTGGGCGTGGGCGTAGCCGTTTGGGCAGGCGTTCGCGTCGCCCGGGGCGTGGCAGTGGCCGACGGCGAAGGCGCATCCGTCTGCACGGCGGTCGGCGTAATCTCCGGTGTGGGCGAGGGCGTGGACGTCGGGGCGAGGGATGCGCTGGCCGCCTCGCCACCGCAACCGCACAGCGCCGCGGCAAGACAGGCACAACAGAACAGACTGAGCGCGCGTTTGGCGTACATATTCGACTCTCCTTTGGGCCAAAGGGCCAATTGGGTTCGTTGCGATTGTACCACGTCGTCTTTAAAAATCAATGCGCAAATGTGGGAAAAACCGCAAATGCCGGCGCTTTTTGCGCAAAGCCGTATGGCTTGCCGCCGCTGCCGGCCGTGTGCGTTTTGCCGCGAGCGGGCGGCGGGCACATGCGCGCACATATTCGCAACGTTCATCGCATACCCTGTACAAACTGTGTTGGGGTGTGTGGAGATGAAAGAGTATATTGAAGAGCGCGTGCTGTCGGTGGCCCATTATATCCTCGAGACGCGGTCCACTGTGCGCGATGCGGCCAAGGTATTTGGCGTGAGCAAATCCACCGTGCACAAGGACATGTGCGAGCGGCTGTACCGGCTCAATCATGAGCTGTTTGGCCAGGTGCGCGTCGTGCTGGATGAAAACAAGGCCGAGCGCCATATCCGCGGCGGCATGGCCACGCACAGGAAATATAAGGGAAAAGAGAAACCTGTTGAAAAAAGTTGTGCGAGTGGGTATGATAAACAATAAGTAAGTTTGTCTCCCTGCGTTTTTTGCCTGCCGATGGGTGGACAAACTTGAATCAAACGCATGGAGAGATCGACACATGGGCTTTCAATGGGGTCTGAGTAAAAAGGGATTTGAATACAGCGACATCGGAATCGACCTGGGGACGGCCAGTGTGCTGGTATATGTCAAGGACCGCGGCATCGTGCTGCGCGAGCCGTCTGTGGTGGCCATCAACCGGCAGACGGGTAAAATGGTGGCCATCGGCGACGAGGCGCGCCGCATGATCGGCCGTACGC
>DXZF01000124.1 GCA_019415425.1 Bacillota bacterium
CCGGTGCGCAGCGTCAGGCGCGCGCTGCGCACGGTGTGGTACGGCACCGGCAACGTCGCGGTATTCTATGACGGCGGGCAGGCGCACTTTTGCAACATGCCGCTTGCGGCCTGCGCGCCGCTGTGCCGCATCCTCACGGCCCAGCAGCAATCCACATAAGCACGGAAAAGGGGCGCACCGCCCCATCAAGAGGAGGAGGAAACGACCATGGACCGCACGGAACAACGGATTTTGGACGTCATCGAACAGAACCGCGAGAAGATCATCGCCTTTGGCCGCGACATCCACGCCCATGCCGAGATGGGCTACAAGGAGACGCGCACGGCGCAGAAGTTTGCGCAGGCGCTGACGCAGCTGGGCCTGCCGGTGCAGGAAGGGCTGGCGATCACCGGCGTAAAGGGCACGCTCAAGGCGGCGCAGGGCGAGGGGATGCAGGTGGCGCTACTGGGCGAGTACGACGCGCTGATGATCCCGGAAAACGCCAGCGCCAACCCCGAGACCGGCGCCGCGCACTGCTGCGGGCACGACGCGCAGCTGACCGGCGTGGTGGGCGCGGCCATCGCGCTGTGCGACCCCGAGGTGCGCGCGCAGCTGTGCGGCGACGTGTGCTTCTTCGGCGTGCCCAGCGAGGAGTACGGCGAGATCGAGTTCAAGGACGGCCTGGTGCGCGCGGGCAAGATCCGCTACGGCGGCGGCAAGAGCGAATTGATTCGCATCGGCGCGTTTGACGACATCGACCTGTGCGTCGCGCACCACAGCGGCACGCTGCCGCTGACGGTGGGCAACGGCACCAACAGCGGGTTTGTGAGCAAGGTCATCCGCTACACCGGCCGCGCCTCGCACGCCGCCGGCGCGCCCGACAAGGGCATCAACGCGCTGAACGCGGCCAGCCTCGGGCTGCAGGCCATGTCGTGCATCCGCGAGCAGTACCGCGACGACGAGCACGTGCGCGTGCACGCCATCGTCACCAAGGGCGGCGATCTGATCAACGTCACGCCCGACAACGTGGTGCTGGAGTGCATGGTGCGCGCCATGACCATGGAGGCGGTGCAGCGCACCGAGCAGAAGGTGGACCGCGCCTTCCGCGGCGGCGCGGTGAGCATGGGCGCGGGCGTGTCCATCAGCACCCGTCCGGGGTACCTGCCGCAGGTGCCCAGCACCGACAACTCCGTGCTGCTGCACGCGGCCAGCGTGGCCGCGCCAGAGCTGACGGCGGTGGAGGTGGCGCCGGATGCGCACAGCGGCGGCTCGACCGACGTGGGCGACGTGCAGCACCTGATGCCGGTGCTGGTGTTCCGCACCGGCGGGTACAGCGGCAGCACGCACGCGGTGGACTTTGCGGTGGTGGACGAGGACCTGTACTACATCCTCACGGCCAAGATGTTTGCGCTGAGCACGTACCGCCTGCTCAAGTCCGGCGCGGCCGAGGCCAGGCGCATGGTGGACGCGTACCACCCGCGCCTGACCAAGCAGCAGTACATCGACTACATGGAGGGCATGATTCGCGACGAGGTGCTGGAAACCGTGCAGGCGGAATGACCGCACCGGCCACGGCGTTCAAAGGGCAGCAGGCTTTGCTGCCCTTTTTTTGCTGCCAAAGTTTGTGATCTTTGGCACAAAAAATGGGGTAAAAATGCACAAATAGCCTTGACATTTTCCGAAAAAAGAGTAAGCTTTGATTAAACAACTTCCAAAAGGTTTGGATTACGCCTTTTTGCAGGGAAATTTTGCGCATTTGGCATAAGGACTTTGCCAAATGGGCAAATTGGAGCAAAGAGGCGTCTGGCCGTTGCAGACGGCGCCGGGCGGAGGTTGTCGCACCGGACAGATCTGCCGGATGGGCGCGCACGCCCGCTGTGCAAGCGGGCGTCGGCCGGATGCGCCCAAGCGGCGCGGGCGATCTGCCGGGTACGGGCAAACTTGCAGGGCGAAGGCGCCGATCACAGCCGCAGCAGCTGCGCGGCGTTGCCGCCCAGGATGGCGGACTTGTCCGCCTCGCACAGCGGGAGCGCGCGCACAAAGCGCAGTTCCTGCGCGGGCGCGCCCCACGGCGCATCGCTGCCAAACAGCACGCGCGCCGCCCCGTGCCGCGCCAGGATGCGCAGCGCGGTCTTGGGCGGAATGCGCCCGTACAGGAACGAGGTATCCAGGTACACGGGCGTGCCGCACAGGTACGTTTCGACCTCCTCCCACAGCAGCCAGCCGCCCAGGTGCGCGGCCACCACCGGCGCGTGGAACGCCGGCAGCACCCGCGACAGGCGCAGCGGCGTGCAGTGCACCGGCTGTGGGAAGCCGATGTCCACCCCGCTGTGGAACACCGTGATGAGCCCCAGTGCCGAGGCCTTCTCGTACAC
>DXZF01000125.1 GCA_019415425.1 Bacillota bacterium
CCACAGATGCGCTGCTCATCAAGGAAGGCTTTATGACGCGGGGGGACGCCGTGGGCTTCTTCCCGCCGTACTATGCGGTCAACATCGTCTCGCAGGATACGCTGCAGGCGTATCCTGAATTGCAACCGCTGCTGGCCAGGATGGACAACATGCTCAGCGATGAAGAGATGGGGCAGCTCAACTACCAGGTTGACGTCGAAGGCAAGGACAGCGCCGAAGTGGCGCGCCAATGGCTCAAGGAAAAGGGACTGATTTCCCAGTGATCGCCATGTTCGACCATGCCGCACAGGGCGCCCGGCGCAGGCCGGGCGCCTTTTTTGCCGCTGCCGGGCGAGGGGTGCACAGCGCGATAACAGTTGTGCTATAATCAGAAAGTATTTGCAAAAAAGCGGGAAAGGGCGACCCCAGCGGCAGTGCGTGCAGAGAAACCCGGCGTGCGCAAAGCGCGCATTCCCTGTAGCGATGCCCCACCGCCTTGCAACGGGACGGGGAAACGATGCGGTTTGCCGCCCCATTTGCCGCTGCCTTTGCGTGCGCTTTGCCTGCGCGGGGCGGGCGTCAGCGCCGGGCGGTTGAGCGTGGCGCAACAGCGGGCGTCAAAAGACAAAGGAGGACGAAGATCATCATGTCGGTCGAACGGGTGAGGGAGTATCTGGCACAGTACAATCGCGCGCAGGATGTGCGCGAATTTGAAGTGTCCAGCGCCACGGTTGCGCTGGCGGCAGAGGCGCTGGCGGTGGAGCCGGCGCGCATCGCCAAGACGCTGTCGTTCTATGGGGACGAACGGCATCCGTGCATTCTGGTCGTCGCTGCGGGCGACGCGAAGGTGGACAACGGCAAGTTCAAAAAACAGTTTGGACACAAGGCGCGCATGATTGCCGCCCAGGAGGTGGAGGCGCTCACCGGCCATGCGCCGGGCGGGGTGTGCCCGTTTGCCAATCCCGAGGGCGTGTACACGGTGCTGGATATTTCCCTCAAACGGTTTGATACGGTGTTCCCCGCGTGCGGCAGCGGAAATTCCGCCATCGAGATGGACATGCAGACGCTGTATGCCTGCGCCCGCGCACAGGGCTGGGTGGACGTGTGCAAGGCGTGGCAACAGGAGGCATAGCGAAAAATAGAGCGCGCACGGTCGCTGCCCTCGATTCGATGGTGCGCAGCCAGCAATCGAGCGATCAAGAAGCTGGCAACGCGATCCGCGCTGCCGTCGCCATCGGTCAGGCATCGCTTCACATGAAAAGGCAAAGCGCCTTGAGATTTTAACGATCAAAAAATTTGCGACGCACGCGACCCAACGCATGAGGCATGCCGCTTCACACCACAACGGGATGCGTTGGAGCAGTCAATTGGAAAATGAAGGCAGCGTTTCCATTTGGAAGGGCTGCTTTTTTTGTCGATCTGCGCCATCGTACGAAATCCCCAAACGGCCGCGCAGAGGGCAGAGCCGAACGAGCACTTTTTTGCAGAGAAAAACTGCCCGGCATAGCGCGCGAAAGTGGGAACGCTCGCGTGGTCGACGCCCTCTTGCGGTTTCTGGCAGCGCAAAGGGTTTCCTGCAAGATCATGGGAATGGTCACAGAAATTGCCGTCTTGCCCGTTTGCGCTTTCGGGCATACTGCTATCACTGTGAAAGAGAGCGCATTTGACGAAATCCACATCCTTTGGCAGGAGGATGGATATCCGCTGGTCCAAACGCTCAACGGGCTTTTGGCGGATACGATGGCGCTGACCATCTGCCAGAGGAAACAGTGGAATTGTCTGATCCTTGAGAGCCGCGACGGGGCGGTGAAGATCGAATCCGTGGCCCTGGCGCTGGCCAAAGTGATGGCGGGCACCGTGCAGCCGCACATGATCGCGCGCATGATCGCGCATGTGCTGCCGCAGTTGACCGCACAGGAGCAGCGCACCCTGTGCGTTTTGTCCACTGCGCGGGCCGGGCAAAAGGGGATGAGCGAAAACGACGGCGTGTATTTGGCCACGCTGCAGCGCCGCATTGCAGAGTGCCTCTCGCTGCAGGGGGAGTTGCACATCGAGGGCTTTGTCTCGTTCCGCATGCGCGATTTTGTGGATTCCTGGGCACAGTGCGTGGAGGAGGTGGCGCGCTATGCCGTCGCCCGTTACGAGTACGGGGCGTATGTGGAGCTGTTGCAGGCCTTTTTGCAAAGGCAGCGCAATCGCGTCAAGTGCGCCACAGTGCGCCAGATCGCCAGCGGCGGGTACTGGGTGGAGAGCGAGCAGGGCAGGCAGTGCATCCGGCCGCACGCCGGGCAGAGCTGCGAAGAAGCGCTGTTGTGCACCCTGTTGCTGCTCGCCCCCGAAACCGTGCACCTGTACTGCGCAGAGAAGCTGACGCACTCGGCCGTGATGGAGACGATCCTGCGCCTGTTTGAAAATGCGGTGGAAGTTTCGCTCATCGACGATTGACACAGCGGCGGGCACGGCATATAATGGGGCTAATTCAATTGGATGAACGGGACAGAGTACCCCAGCTCCGCGGTACAGAGAGGTGCGTCGTCGGCTGCAAGCGCACTCCCAACGGATTGGGCGAAAACCACCCCGCGACGGTTGCGCGCCCCTGCGTTATCGGGGAAATGAAGCGGCAACAGGCACGGCGCCTGTTGCAACGAGGGTGGAACCACGGGAGTCAAGGCCCGTCCCTTTGGGGACGCGGCTTTTTTTGTTGCCGCAAATGAAGATGCAGGATAGAAAAGGAGAGAGCGATCGATGAACATCATTCTGGCGGATGGATCACAGCGCGCCTTTGAAGGCGAAAACGCATTGGAACTGGCCAAGAGCATCAGCCAAAAGCTGGGCAAGTCGGCACTGGCGGCCGAGGTCAACGGGCATGTGGTGTCGCTGGACACCCAGCTGCACGACGGGGATACCGTGCGCATTCTGACCTTTGCCGATCAGCAGGGCAAGGACGTACTGCGCCA
>DXZF01000126.1 GCA_019415425.1 Bacillota bacterium
CTTCCATCTGTCATTCCCCCCTTTCCAACCGTACGGCGTGCGCCACGCCCGGAATGCTTTCCCCCTGCTGCGACGAGACGGTGCTCAACAGCGCCCCGGTGGCGACAAACAGCACGCGTTCCAGCTTGCCGCTCTGCAGATCCGGCACCAAACGGCCGTTGAGCGTCAGGGCGCTGCAGCCGCACCCGCTGGCCCCCGCGTGCGCATCCTGTTCGGGGGCATACATCTCGGCGCCACAGTCGCGCAGCACGTGGGTGGCATTGACGCCCGACTTCTTGAGCAGATCGTCCAACAGCTCCAGGCCATAGGTGCCAAGGTCGCCCGTGATGATGGCGCTGTAATCGTCCGGCGTCGTGCGGGTGTCGTGCAGATGGCCCAGGATGGTATCGCAGGCGGCAGGCGCCATGGCCGCGCCCATATTGTTGGCGTCCTTGATGCCAAAGTCGATGACCTTGCCCACCGTGACATGCGTCACAACTGGGCCCTGCCCAGGGCTGCTGCTGAGCATCGTGGCCCCTGCACCCGTCACGGTGCGCTGCGCAGTCGGCGTGCGCTGCGAACCCATTTCCAGCGGGAAGCGGAACTGCCGCTCCGCCGTGCTGAAGTGCGAAGTGGCGCAGCACATCACATTCTGTGCGAAACCGCCGTCGATGAGCATGGAGCCCACGCTGATGGATTCCGCCATGGTACTGCATGCGCCGTACAGGCCCAGAAACGGTATGTCCATCTGCCTTGCGGCAAACGAGGTGGCGATGAGCTGATTGAGCAGGTCGCCGCCCAGCAGGTAGTGGATCTCCTGCGGTGGGATGCCGCTCTTGCCGACCGCGATGCGCACCGATTCGTAAAACATCTTGGTCTCTGCCTTTTCCCAGCTGTTTTCGCCCCACAGATCGTCCTCGAGCACCTGATCAAAGCACGAGCCCCACGGACCCTCGCCCTCTGTGGGGCCCGCAATGGTCCCGCAGCCGGCCAGGCGCACGGTTCCTGCGATTTTGACTGTCTTTTCTCCAATGCGTTTGTTCATCTCTTCCACCTCAGACAAAGAACAAAAAGTAGATGAGCCCGTACAGTACCGACGCCGTGATGCCATAGACCAGCACCGGCCCGGCGATCTTGAACATGTTGGCGCCAATCCCCAGCACAAGCCCTTCGCGCTTGTGCTCCATGGCCGGGGCGACAATGCTGTTGGCAAAACCGGTGATCGGTACGACCGAGCCCGCGCCCGCAAACTTGCCGATCTCGTCAAAGATGCCAAAGCCCGTCAGCGTCGCGCCGATGATCACCAGGCAGATCGAGGCCAGCCCGCGCGCCGCCTGCACGTCCATCTGCATCGACAGTCCCCACTGGATAAAGCCCTGGCCAATGGCGCAGATCAGACCGCCGACCAAAAACGCCTTGATACAGCCCGAAAACGTCTTGGTTTTGGGCATGGTCTGCATGATGTACGCATTGTACACCTCTTCGGTGTGCTTTTGCTCCGGTGCCGCTTTTTTCGATTCAAATGATTCCATTTCTTACCTCTCCTCTACAAAGCCCTGGCTCTGCATGCGCTCTTCGTGTTCCTCCAGATTCTGCCCATCCAGCGCGTTCTGTTCCGGCAGGCGGTTTCCCTGCTTGCACATTGTTTGCTTCACCTCTGTGTAAATCGTTTGTCCCATCACCTGTTTGACACCGGATACGCTCTTTCGTATCGAATTCTGTACAAAGAGCAGTATCGCCAGTGCCAACACCACGAGGGCGGCCAACACCAGGCGCGGGATGTACGCTTCGCTCGGCTTTTTGTGTTCCATCGCCACGCTCCTCTTTCTCTGGGAATGTATCCGTAGTGTGCGCAATTTGGCCGAAAATATAAATGCGCATGCCGATTCTTTGCGGCCGCGCATTGTTTGAAAGGGATCTGGCTCTGTTTGCACGAAAACACAAACGCATCTTCGTCATTTTTCGCGTTTTGCGATGCATTTTGCATAAAGGCCGGATGACGCAACAGGAGGAGCGGAAAGCCCCGCTCCTCCTGCCGATTATCCCGTTGCGGCCTCGCGCAACTTTTGGATAATTTTGCTCTCCAGCCGCGAGACCTGCACCTGTGAAATGCCCAACTGCTTGGCGATCTGCGTCTGGGTCTGATCTTGGAAGTACCGCAGGACGATCACCTGCCGTTCCCTAACCGACAGGCTGCCCAGCATCTCGCGCAGCATCACCCGGTCCAGGGCGTGTTCGCTCTCGTCCGTGCCGCCGATGCAGTCGTCCAGTGTGATTTCGCGCCCGCCGTCGTCCTGCAACGGCGCGTTGAGCGAAACCGGCATGCGGGCCGCCTCCATCGAGACGGCGATCTCTTCCGGGGTGGAACCGATGCGCTGGGCGATCTGCTCCACCGTCGGCTCTACGCCCAATTCACTGGATAACTCCTGTGCGGCGGCCATGGCCCGGATGTACAGCTCCTTGACCGGCCGGGCGACCTTTACCGCGCCATCGTCGCGCAAAAACCGGCGAATCTCGCCCAAGATGAGGGGCACGGCGTAGGTGGAAAAGCGCACGCCGTAGCTTGCATCGTAGTGATTGATGGCTTTGACAAGGCCCATGCATCCCAGCTGGAAC
>DXZF01000127.1 GCA_019415425.1 Bacillota bacterium
GTGGACAAACCCATATAAAAAACGGGCCAGAAGCAGATGCTTCTGGCCCGTTGGCATGCGTTCCCAAAATCAAACGCCCCATGCTGTGCGCTGGCGTCCCCGTGTGGGGAGGTCCACCGCGATGGGCTCAGAAGGGGAACGATTCGGGGTCGGCCCCGGTGCGCTCGTCGCGGTTCATGGCCGAAATGGCGGCCATGTCGGCGTCGGAAAGCGCAAAGTCGAACACATCGGCATTCTGCACGATGCGCTCTCTGTGTACCGATTTGGGAATGGTAATGATGCCGCGCTGCAGATCCCAGCGGATCATGACTTGCGCGGCAGACTTGCCGTACTTTTGCCCGATGGCGCTGAGCGTCTCGTCCGCAACCAGCCCGCCGTGACCCAATGGGCTCCAGGCCTCGGGCGCGATGCCGAGTTTTTCGCAATACGCACACAGGGGCGCCTGCGTCAGGCGCGGATGCAGCTCGATTTGGTTGACGGCCGGAACGATGCCGGTCGCACGAATGACATCGTCCAGATGGTGCTCGTTGAAGTTGCTCACGCCGATGGCGCGGATCAGGCCCTGCCTGTACAGGTCCACCATGATTTCCCACGATTCGACATACGCTTCTTTGACCGGCCAGTGGATCAAATACAGGTCCACATAGTCGGTGCGCAGGGCTTCCAGACTCTGTTCAAACACTTCGCGCTGCTTGCCAGCACGCATGTCGTCATTCCACAACTTGGTGGTGATGAAGATCTCCTTGCGATCGATGCCGCTCTCGGCGATCGCCTTGCCGACGCTGCCCTCATTGTGATAGGCCTTGGCGGTATCGATGTGCCGGTACCCGGCCTCCAGCGCCCATCGCACGGCATGTTCCGTCTCTGCACCGTCCTGGCTCTTGAACACGCCCAGGCCCAGGCGCGGGATCTCTACGCCGTTGTTCAGTGTACGGGTCGATTGCAGATTCATGTGTACATACCTCCTCGATTTCAAAAAATCCATTTGTGTTCAGCAACCAAAGGGGGAACGACGCCTCACTTGGCATAGGTGTCGGGATTGCGGCCGGTGCGCGTGTCGCAGTTGAGCGCGTCGATGGCGGCCATGTCGGCATCGGAAAGCGCAAAGTCGAATACGTCGGCATTTTCGACAATGCGCGCCTGCTTGACCGATTTGGGGATGGTGATGATGCCGTGCTGCAGATCCCAGCGGATCATGACCTGTGCAGCGGACTTGCCGTACTTTTGCCCGATGGCGCAGATCGTCTCGTCGGCGAGCAGCGTGCCGTGGCCCAGCGGGCTCCACGCCTCGGGCACGATGCCCTTCTCCCTGCACAGCGTGCGCAGCGGCACCTGTGTCAAATGCGGGTGCAGTTCAATTTGATTGACGGCCGGAACGATCTCGCACTCCTCCGAAAGGCGCTCGAGGTGCTGGGCATGAAAATTGCTCACGCCGATGGCGCGGATCAGCCCCTGGCGGAGCATCTTTTCCATCGCCTTCCAGGCGTCGGCGTAGCCCGGCGCGGGCCAGTGGATCAGGTACAGGTCCACGTAATCCATACCCAGCTTGTGCAGGCTCTCGTGCAAGGCGCTCTCGGCGCTGCCGCTCTCCACGTCGGCCGGACGCAGTTTGGTGGTGACGAAGATGTCTTTGCGATCGACCCCACTTTCGCGGATCGCCTCGCCCACGCTCTGCTCATTGCCGTATGCGGCAGCGGTGTCAATGTGGCGATAGCCGGCCTGTAGCGCCCACAATACGGCGTTTTTCGCCTCGTCGCCCTCCTGGCTCTGCCAGACGCCCAAGCCGAATTGCGGGATCTCTACGCCGTTGTTCAGTGTGACAGTGCTCGTGATGTCCATGGTTTGCCCTCCTCATTGATAGATACAAAAGCCGCGCAAAATGCGGCGCTTTGCACAAAGGCGAATGGACGCACAGAGACGTCCACGCACGGGCGATGCAGTTGCCCGTGTAACGGAAAGGCCAAAATGAACTCTGATAGTAAGAGTATACCATGGCGCCCGTGCCGGCGCAAAGCTGCACACGGGCGGGAATAAAAAAACGCGCTGTCCGTACGGACAGCGCGCGACAATGCATTGGGAAATACGGATTACTCCTGCACCGGGGCGGTATCGGGATTCGGGCCGTTGTGGCGGCCGGTGTTGCATGCGTCGATCGCATCCATTTCCTCCTGGGAAAGCTCGAAGTCGAACACCTGGCTGTTCTCGATGATGCGGTTCTGGTGCACCGATTTGGGGATGGTGATGACCCCGTGCTGCAGATCCCAGCGGATGATGACCTGTGCGGCGGATTTGCCGTGCTTTTGCGCGATTTCGTTGATGGTGGGAAGCCCCAGCACCGTGCTGTTGCCCAGCGGGCTCCACGCCTCATACGCGATCCCCAGCTGTTCGCAGTAGGCGCGCAGTTCGGGCTGCACCAGTTCGGGGTGGAACTCCATCTGGTTCATGGCCGGCACCACTTCAAAGTCGCGCAGCAGGTCGAGGTGCTCCTTGTTGAAGTTGCTCACGCCGATGGCACGCGCGCGGCCCTCTTTGTACAGCTTTTCCAGCACGGCCCACGTCTGCTTGACCTTGCCCGGCTCCGGCCAGTGGATCAGGTACATATCCACATAGTCCATGCCCAACAGTTTGAGGCTCTTGTCAAACGCCGCCTCCACATTGCCTTCGCGCATGTCGGTCACGGCCAGCTTGGTGGTCACAAATACGTCCTTGCGGTCCACGCCGCTCTCACGGATGCCCTGCCCGACGGCCTCTTCATTTTCGTACAGCGCAGCGGTATCGATGTGGCGGTATCCCGCTTCCAGCGCCCACTTGACGCAGTTGACACCCTCCTGGTCCTTGCAGCGGAATACGCCCAGGCCCAGCATCGGGATTTCGACGCCGTTGTTCAGTTTCTTCGTGGTTGTGAGATTCATGGTCAAATCCTCCAAAAAGAAATTATGTCAGCGTTCGAAAACGAACGCTGAAAGACGAAAAATTGATGCACACATATATTACTATACCGATCTGCAGATGTGCAAGTCAATGCCTTTCTTCCTTTGCGCGACAATTTGCAGGGAATGAAAGAAATTGCCCGCAATGGGTGCCAGACGGCTGCCGTTGGCGCACGTTGGACAGTTGCACGGACATACATTGTGTGTTAGAATAACAGCGTTGGGCTCCTTCGGTGTACAATGGGGCGAAGCGCCCTTTTGAACGGGGAGCACCCGAAAATTTTTGGAGGTGCAGGCATGGACAACTTTACCTTCTACAGCCCCACCAAATTTGTCTTTGGCAAGGGCGAGGAGAACAACGTAGGCGCACTGTGTAAAGCGCGTGACGCGAAAAAGGTCATGATCGTCTATGGTGGCGGCAGCGTCGTCAGGAGCGGCCTTCTGGATCGTGTCAAGGCTTCGTTGCAAAAGGAGGGCATCGCCTATTGTGAACACGGCGGCGTAAAACCCAATCCGCGCTTTGAGCACATGTGCGAGGGCGCCGAACTGGCCAGAAAAGAGGGCGTGGATCTGCTGCTGGCCGTGGGTGGCGGCAGCTGCATCGACGAGGCCAAGGGCATCGGCATTGCGGCGCTGTACGACGGAGATC
>DXZF01000128.1 GCA_019415425.1 Bacillota bacterium
TCACCAAGACCCCGCCGGCTGCGGTGCTCATCAAGCGGGCATGCGGCATTGAGACCGCCAGCGGACGCCCCAACCGCGATAAGGTTGCGAGCATCACGCGCGCACAGGTGGAGGAAATCGCCAAGACCAAAATGCCCGACCTCAACGCCGCCTCTTTGGAGAGCGCGATGAGCATGATCGCGGGCACGGCGCGCAGCATGGGCGTCACGGTCGTAGACTAAAGGCAATTTTGTGGGAGCAGGGAGCACCTGCGCTATCACCACGAGGAGGAAAAACCATGAAACACGGTAAACACTATCAGGACAGCCTCAAGCTGTACGATAAAACCAAACAGTACGATGTCAACGAGGCCGTTTCGCTCGTCAAGCAGACGGCCAAGGCCAAGTTCGACGAGACGGTGTGCCTTTCGGTCCGCCTGGGCGTCGATCCCCGCCATGCCGATCAGCAGGTTCGCGGTGCGGTCGTACTGCCGCACGGCACCGGCAAGAACGTGCGCGTACTGGTCTTCTGCAAAGAGGACAAGGCGCCCGAGGCACAGGCGGCCGGCGCTGAGTACGTGGGCGGCGACGATCTGATCGCTAAGATTCAGGGCGGCTGGCTGGATTTTGACGTGGCCGTGGCCACGCCGGATATGATGGGCCTGGTCGGCCGTGTGGCCCGTATCCTGGGACCCCGCGGCATGATGCCCAACCCCAAGAGCGGCACCGTTACCACCGACCTGACCCGCGCGATCGGCGAGATCAAAGCCGGTAAGGTGGAATACCGCGTGGACCGCAACGCCATCGTCAACGTGCCGGTGGGCAAGGCCTCGTTTGAAGAGGCGAAGCTGGAGGAGAACGTGACGACGCTCATGGACGCGATCGTCAAGGCCAAACCCTCTGCGGCCAAGGGCACGTACCTGCGTTCGGTCGTCATCAGCAGCACCATGGGCCCGGGCATCAAGCTCAACCCCATGCGCTTTGTCTAATATACAGTTGACACGCCCCATTTTGGGGTGATATACTGTGCCAGTACATCTGAATTGCAACCCGTGGACAGCCGGCGTGCATCTGCACTTAAAACGACAAAGCCTGCCGAGGAATGCGAAATCAGTTTCATCTGTGCCGGTGTGCCGGCGCAGGAAGCCTGCTTTCAACCCCCGGACGGCTTGTCCGGGGGTTTTCGTATGACCGAGGAGGTGAAACGAACGTGAAAGAAGCGACCTTGCAAGCCAAACAGGAGACCGTCGCCCAAATCCAGCAGCGCCTGGAGAACTGCCAGAGTGCGGTGTTGCTCGATTACCGCGGGCTGACGGTGGAGGAAGTGACCAAGCTGCGCAACCAGTTCCGCGAGAGCGGCGTGGAGTACAAAGTGCTCAAGAACACCATGGTGCGCCGTGCGGCTGAGGCGGCGGGCATTGAGGGCCTGACGCCGTTTTTGGAGGGTCCCACCGCCATCGCCTTTGGCATGGACGATGCAGTGGCCCCGGCCAAGATCATCTCCGACTTTATCAAAGAGGCCAAAAAGACCGAGATCAAGTGCGGCCTGATTAGCGGCAAAGTGGTGGATGTCGAGGGCGTGAAAGCGCTGGCCGACCTGCCGCCCAAAGAGGTGCTGGTGGCCAAGATGCTGGGCAGCATGAACGCGCCGATCTCCGGCTTTGTGGGCGTGCTCAGCGCCACGCTGCGCAGCCTGTTGTACACCCTGAACGCCATTGGCGAGAAAAAGGAAGCGTAAAGCGCATTCCTGCTTAAGACGAATTTTACAGGAGGAGTATTCTGATGAACCAAGAACAAATCATGCAAGCGATTGAGTCCATGACCGTCCTCGAGCTGTCCGAGCTCGTCAAAGCGTTGGAAGAGCGCTTTGGTGTGTCCGCTGCCGCGCCCGCGGTGGCCGTGGCTGCTGCGCCCGGTGCTGCTGCGCCTGGTGCCGCTGCGGAAGAGAAGAGCGAGTTCGACGTCGTGCTGACCGCGGCCGGCGGCGAGAAGATCAAGGTCATCAAAGTGGTCCGCGAGATCACCGGCCTGGGCCTCAAAGAAGCCAAAGAGCTGGTTGACAACGCGCCGAAACCGGTCAAAGAAGGCGTGGCCAAAGATGAGGCCGACAAGATCGCCGCGCAGCTCACCGAAGTGGGCGCTTCCGTGGAGGTCAAATAAGGCAATCCATTTCATGGAGCAATGGGGAGAGGCACCTTGCAAGGGCGCCTCTCCTTTTTCATTTCGCCCAATGCCTGCAGGCGGAAACAAGCATAGCGCCGGGCGGATGGTTCCAAGAGCGAATGGAACGAGCATCTTTGGGGGTTCGATCGGCCGGTAGATGCGCGATGACACGCGCTTGAATGGCAATGTCATCTGTATCGGAAAAATCGCACGCCCGTTTGGGCGGGTGGCGCCGCTGCGCGGTATGTTTCAGATGGCATGCGTTTTGCATGGGTGTACCCCTTTCCGGCAAGGGCCGCCATAGCGATGGTAGGCGTGGGAGTCCGCTTTTCCGAAAATCGCCGACATAGGCGTTTCATTTGCAGCCAAAGGGCGGGCGAGCGACTCTGCCGGCAGACGCGTTACAGGTATGGATGCAGGAGATTGCGGCTGAAATGCGCAGGCGTATGCCGCGCCGCGGGGCTGAGCGGGTGCATCTGACGCTAAGGGCCCTATCGGTAGGGGATTGCACGCAGTTGGGCATCTTGCTCCCAACGCGCCATTTCCTGTGCGGGCGAATGTACGCGGCAAGATGCAAGGGCTGCGCAGTGGCATTGTAAAAGACGAGTTTTGGCGTGCACCACGACGCAACGTGAGCGGGCTGCACGCAGCGGGGGCGGATTTTGTTGCATCCATCGGGGCCGATAGGGGAAAGAGACCGCGAGGCGTTGCGGTCTCTTTTTTGTAGAATGGGGCAATGCCGCAAAACGGCGTAGTGCATGCGTGGCGGCGAGGAAAGCATCCCGTGCCGGCCAAGGGGCAGGGCGATCTGGCCAAATGGGCGGGGTGCCCATGCATTGTGTACCGGCCTGCCATTACGGGCCCGATTTGCGCAGGGGATGGCCGACGAACGGGTCATGGCGCCTCCTGTACCACCAGCCCCAGATAGTGCGACAGGTCGCAGGCCTGCAGCGGCGTGACGATGGCGCCGGCCAGTTCCCACGCGCCGGAGACGGCAAGGCCATCCAGCCCGCAGGTGCGCAGATCCAGCCCTTTCATGCGGGTGTGCAGCCATTCGCTGCGGCGCAGGCTGCACGCTGCAAAGCGCACGTGCTGATGGGAGAGCGACTGAAACGAGGCCTGCTCCATCTGGCAGTCCACGGCCTGTACGCGGCGCCATCTGCCGCCCGCAAAATTGGCGTATCCGGCATGCACCTGCTGCAGCGCGACGTCAAACAGCGTGCTCTCCTGCAGCTGCACGCCCAGCCACTTGCTGTTCTCCACCTGTACGCGGTGCAGATCTGAGCGCGAGAGGTCGGCATTGGAGAAGTCACACCGATCGATGGTGGTATCTACCAAACTGCTGTGCGGCAGTTTGCAGTCCAGAAACCGGCAGCGCTCCAGCCGGCACCCCGATAGGCTGAGGCCATGCAGTGAAAGGCCTGTAAAGGTCAGTGAGGAAAAGCGAACCTGCTCCAATGGAAGGTCCTGCTCGACGGCCTCCAGCAACAGGGCCAACGCCTCCTGCTGGTCGGGCGTATGGAGGAATTGTGCGGGCTGTTGTGGCGCCTGTGGCGGCTTGACGGCGGGGGATGTGGATGGATTCATTGGTTGGCGTCCCTCCTGTTTGGGTAGAGCGGTCGTGTGCGCGACGAAAAACGCGCGTTCGCACGGCACAGGCCGAAGCGAAACGCCGCGTTACCTCGCTGCCAGAAGCTTCTGTACGGCGTGCACAGACAAAAGGCACAGCGGCGTGCAATTGATTCT
The DNA here is from genome assembly GCA_019415425.1 of Bacillota bacterium. Lineage (GTDB taxonomy): Bacteria > Bacillota > Clostridia > Christensenellales > QAND01 > Allochristensenella. The sequence goes on from DXZF01000128.1 coordinate 3,888, forward strand.
ATCGCAAATCCCCGCCCGTGTCGAATGCCCATATGGGTGGGGGGAGAAAACAACATTTTTCTTCATATGTATGACATTATAT
>DXZF01000129.1 GCA_019415425.1 Bacillota bacterium
CCCACTGTGCCCGCAGCGGCTACACGGCCTAAGCGGGCGCAGCCCCGCCTGCACAACCGGATGACGCCGCACAGCGCGCACACCGCGGGCGGGGTCCCTTTGGCATTGCGCGCCCGCACAGCAACGGCGTCTGCCGGCTTACGGCGCAGTGGGCTGCATCACGGCGATGTAATAGGCCGCCAGTTCCTCCGGCGTCTGCCGCAGGCCGTTGCCAAACCACCATTTGATCATCTCAAAAAAGCTGCCCGCAATGTGGTTTTGCAGAAAATCCAGCGGGATATCGCACTGCGGTGGATAGATGGGCGGATCGCACTGCATCATCAGCGCGATCAGGTACGGCTGAAGGTGGTGGAAGAATACCGTGCTGCTCTCGGAGCAGAGAATGGCCTGGATGTTCCTGCGGTTATCGCGCAGGTGGTACAGCACGTGGATGGTTCGGGTTTGCAGGCTGGCGCGCTGCAACGAAAAATCGTGCGTCTTTTCGCTTTTGAGCTGATCGGAGAACACGTGGTCAAACAGCTCCCTGCACATCTCGTGCAATAGTTCATCCTTGGTCTCAAAGTGTGCGTAAAAGGTGCTGCGGCCAATGTTGGCCACATCGATGATGTCCTCAATGGTGATCTTGGCATAGCGCTTTTGCGAGAGCAGCTGCTCAAAGGCCGAAAAGATCGCCTGCCGTGTCTTTGCCTTGCGCCGGTCCATCGGTTTCCCCCTCTCTTTGTAAGACAAACCCCGCCTTTTGTTCAGTAACGTACACGGCGGGCATTTTGTCGCTTGTATCCGCCATGGCAACGCGCGACAATACTTTTCGTACAGTTTGTTTCTTATCTTCTCTATTGTACGAAAAATATTTCCACAAGCAAGGGGGCTGTGTCCATGTCCTTTCGCGAGAATGTGCGCCCGTACACCCGGGCCATCTTTGCGCTGGCCCTGCCCATCATCCTGGAAAACCTGCTGCAGACGCTGTTGGGCACCACCGACACCTACTTTGCCGGGCAACTCAACGATTACGCCATCGCGGGCATCAGCGTAACCAACCTGGTGATGAACTTGTTCATTTCGCTGTTTACGGCGGTCAGCGTGGGGGCCACCGCGGTCATCTCCCGCCACGTCGGCAGGGGGGATCTGCCCGCCGTCCGCAGCTGCATCGCGCATGCGCTCCTGCTCTCAGTGCTGCTGGGCAGCGTCGTGGGTGCCATCTACGCCGGACTGCGCACGCCCATCCTGCGCCTGTGCGGCGCAGACGACGCTGTGATCGCATCCGCCATGCCCTATTACCTGATCGTGACCCTCCCCTCCATGGTGCTCTGCCTGCAGTTGACGCTTTCCAGCTGCCTGCGCGCCATCCGCGACACCCGCACGCCGCTGTGGGCCACGGGCCTGTCCAACCTGCTCAACATCCTGCTCAACGGCCTGTTCATCCGCATCGGTTGGGGCGTGTTCGGCCTGGGCCTGGCCACCACGCTCTCGCGGGTCATCGGCACAGTCCTGCTGTTTGTACGCCTCAACCGGCACCACCCCGATGTGCGGCCCACGCGCTGCAAACTGCAGCGTCACATCTTTGCCTCGTTGCTTTCCATCGGCGTTCCTGCGGGCATGGAAAAGCTGATCATGCGCATTGGGCAGCTGATCTACAACGGCATGATCCTGTCTCTGGGCGTCCACGCGTACGTCGCGCACAACATTGCCGGCGCAATCGAGAGCTATGCCTATATTCCCGCTATGGGGTTTGGGCTGGCGCTGTGCACGCTCATGGGCATCTGTCTGGGGGAAGAGGACGTACGGAAGGCCAAGGCGCTGACGTATCACATGTATCTACTCAGCACCGCATGCATGCTGGCGATCGCCGTGGTCATTTACGCCTTTGCCCCCTCGCTGGCCGCCCTGTTCACGCAGACCGTGCCGGTGCGCGATCTCGTGGTGCGCGTGCTGCGCATCATCGCCTGTTTCCAGCCCTTTTCCGCGCTGGTCCACACCATGACCAGCGCCCTGCAGGGGGCGGGCGACACGCGGTTCCCCATGCTCACGACGCTGCTTGGCATCTGGGGCATCCGCATCGGCATCGGGAAGCTGCTGGCCGTAAACCTGCAGTGGGGGCTGATCGGGTTCTGGAGCGCCTACGCGCTGGACATGGTCGTACGCGGCCTGTTGCTGCTCCTGCGCTTTTTGCGCGGCCGGTGGCAGCAGATCGCCGTATAGCGCACAGAGCGGCGCATACCGCCGCCATCGCCCCCACAATGCAAAAGGAGGAGCCGTTTGGCTCCTCCTTGATGCGTATCGCTATTCCGAGAGAATCTGGGCCAGCTGGTACAGCTTCTCGTCAAACAGCTTGGGCGCCTTGAGCGCCTCCATGATGTCCATATCCACCACTTCATCGCCGCGCACGCCCACCGCGCGGTTGCTGATCCCCTGTGCGAGCAGGTTCACCGCGTGTTCGCCCAGGCGCGAAGCCAGGATGCGGTCGCGCGCCGTGGGGCTGCCGCCGCGCTGGGTGTAGCCCAGCACCACGCTCTTGACCTCGAGGTTGGTGCGGTTGCGGATGTAGCGCGCCAGCTCTTCGCCCTTGCCCGCGCCCTCTGCGACGATGATCATGCTGGTGCGGCGGCCCTTGAGGCTCTGCTTGGTCAAATCGGTGCAGATGCTGTCGATGTCAAACTGCATTTCGGGCAGGATGATGTAGTCCATCGCGCCCGCAAGGCCGGCGTGCAGCGCAATGTCGCCACACGCGTTGCCCATCACCTCCACAATGCCGATCCGGTCGTGCGAGACCATGGTATCGCGCACCTTGATGATCTCGGTGATGACGCCGTTGACCGCCGTATCAAAGCCGATGGTGAAGTCGGTGTACGACAGGTCGTTGTCGATGGTGCCGGGCAGCGTGATGGTGGGCACGCCCTTTTCGCACAGCGCCGCCGCGCCGTGCATGGTGCCATCGCCGCCGATGGCGATCACGCCGTCCAGATCGTAGGCCTGCGCCATGCGCACTGCCTTCGTCTGCCCCTCTTCGGTGCGGAACTCCTTGCTGCGCGAGGTCTTGAGAATGGTGCCGCCCTTGTGGCCGATATTGCGCACGATATCGCTCTCCAGGTGGATGATCTTGCCCTCGATCAGCCCCTGGAAGCCGAACTGGATGCCGTACGTCTCGATTTCATGCGCCGCCGCCACCTTGACGATGGAGCGGATCGCCGCGTTCATGCCCGGCGTATCTCCACCGCTTGAGAGCACGCCGATGCGCTTGACCTTGATCTCCCCTGTGTGCTTGTCCATTTATCTACCACTCTCCATTTCGCCATGGCGGGTCAGGATGCTGGCCCGGCCACGGATTTTGATTGCCGATGTGTTTTCCGTGAACTGGCACAGCAGCACCTCGCCACGGTCGAGTTTTTCGGTATGGTGAAAGCGCGTGTCCTTGCCGCGCGTCATGCCCATGATGCTCACGCCGTCCTCCAGCGCCCGAATGCACACGTATTCCTGTGCGCCCCTGTTCTCGTCCATCTCCGTACGCTCCTCTCTTCTCGCAATCAGGCCTTCACGCCCGCTTGTTGGGCGTGATCTTGACGTTCTCTTCCCCCAATAGATCGCGCAGGTCCGCGATCAGCCCGGCATCGTTTTGCGTCTCCACGCGCAGCTTGTACGCCTTTTGGGTGTCCTGTGCCACCGCCTTGACGCACATGCCGCCGGGATGCTGCGCCAACAGGTACAGCAGCCCTTCCATCAAAAATGCGTTCTGGAAGCTGCGCACGCGCAGCCACAGCGTCTTGTCGGCATCCACACTCGCTTCTGCGGCCGGCCGGTACGTGGGCAGGGATTCGCCCGGCACCGCGTTTGCAATGGGCTTGGT
>DXZF01000013.1 GCA_019415425.1 Bacillota bacterium
CGAGCATCGGATTGTGACTCCACAATCCGAAAAGAAGCCAAATATAAATCATTGGGGCACCTTCCTTACGGAGGGGGCTCCAACGCCCCCCTTTTATCAAGTCCATGACCGCCATGCCCGCTCAAGTGCGGGGCGCGGGCGAAATGGTGGCCAGCGCCTTTCTGAACTGGAAGAAGAACAGGACAGCGGTAAACGAGACGGCGAGGAAGTCGGCAATGGGTTCAGCCAGATAGACGGCCGTTGTCGCGGATGCGGGCATGAGTACCGGCATGAGATAGATCAGCGGAATCAACAGCACAAATTTGCGCATGACGGCCACGATGATGGAGGCTTTGGCATTGCCCAGTGAGGTAAACGTCATCTGACAGGCGACCTGAATGCCGAAGAGGAACATCGCAGCCATATAGATGCGCAGTGCCGTCTGCGTGTAGGCCAGCAATGCGGCATCCGTCGTAAACATGCGGGCGAACAACTGCGGGAACAACATCACACATGCCCACAGGATGACCGAATACGACAGGCTGCACTTGAGCAGCAGCCAGAAGGCCGCTTTGACACGGCCGGCATTGCCCGCGCCGTAGTTGTAGCTGATGATGGGCTGTGCGCCCTGCCCCAACCCCTGCAGCGGCAGCATGGCAAATTGCATGACGCTGGAGAGAATGGTCATCGCGCCCACGGCGATATCCCCGCCGTACTTGAGAAGCGACGCGTTGAAGCACACCGAGATCACACTTTCGCTGGCCTGCATGATAAAGGTAGCCAGGCCCAAGGCCAGGCACGGCAGGATGACGGATGCCCGGAGCCTGAGGTTGGGACGACGCAGCCGCAAAGACGTTCGCTTGCCGAACAGGAAACACATGACCCACAGGCACGAAAGGGCTTGCGAGAGCACGGTGGCCAGTGCAGCGCCCTGCACGCCCATGTGGAAAACAAAGATGAAAATGGGATCCAGTACGATGTTGGCCACTGCGCCGATCAGCACCGAAAACATGCCGGTTTTGGCAAAGCCCTGCGCAGTGATAAACGCATTCATGCCCAGTGTCAGCTGGACAAAGATGGTGCCGAGGGCGTACAGGTTCATATAGCTCACAGCGTATTCAATGGTGTTCTCGCTGGCGCCGAAGGCGAGCAGAAAGGTGCGGTTTCCCGCCAATAAAACGACGGTCAACACCACAGACACCAAGACCTGTAGCGAGAAGCAGTTGCCCAGCGCCTTTTCAGCGGAATCGTTGTCGCCTCTGCCCATGAAAATGGAAGCGCGCGGCGCACCTCCGTTGCTGACCAATGCCACAAAGGCCGAAACGATCAAGATCAACGGCATACAGACGCCCACACCCGTCAGCGCAAGCGCCCCTTCGCCGGGAATGTGGCCAATGTAGATGCGATCGACAATGTTGTACAGCATATTGATGATCTGTGCCACGACGGTGGGCAATGCCAGCTGGGCCAACAGTTTGCCAATCGACTTTGTGGCAAGAAAATTCTGATCCTCTTTCATGAAAATGACTTCCTCTCCAAAGCGGTTTTGGCATTGTTTGCAATGCGGCCGCTCCATATTTCGTATTGTGCGCGCTCCTGCGGGGAGAATCCCGCGAAGAGCGATGCTTCAAATTGCTCGGTGCACTGCTCGATCTCCTGGACAACGGTCGCTGCGGCCGGTGTCAAAGACAGGTGCTGACGCCTGCGATCCGACGCATCCTGCCTGCGCTGCAACAACCCCTTTTGCATCAGCGCATCCACCCCCTGCGAGACGTGCCCCTTGGGCAGCATGCGCAGCTGCACGATATCGCCGGCCGTATCCCTGGTCGGATGATGAATCAAAAAGCTGAGAATGCGAAGCTCATTCTGTGTCAGCCCATGGCGGCGGCAGACGTCTTGGAAGAGACGCTCATACAGTTTGAGAATGTGCCGGAATGTCGATAGAAAATCTGCCGCTTTGTGCATACAGCGATCCCCTCCATCCAGTTTTAATTCGAACAGTTCGAAAAAAAACTATTTGAACAAAATTATTATACGCGTCGCGACAAAATCGTCAAGAGAAAATAGGACGGTTGGAATGCGATTCCTTTTTCGTGGAAGAGAAGGGGGAGCAGGCAACACTGTGGTAGCGATTGGAGAGGAGAAAGCGTAACGCCCACACGCGCAATATCGAGAACCGGGGGGGCACATTGTGGCAAAAAATGCGCGGGGAAGCCGAAAAAAAGTAAACAATACAATAATTTGTAAATAGTTTGTGAATATTTGCGAAAACGACGCAGTTACGTTGCGAAATACGTATTTGATTACAAAGGAAGTCGAACAAATAGCACAAAAAAGAGTACGGGGAAAAATGGGAAGAAATGATCAAACTACAAACAACATATATTGTAAACATAAAATTCAATTTATGAAATATGATATAAATAAAAGAATAACATTGAAAAACAACATAAATAGTTGTACGAATGGGGAAAAGTTCCTTTCAAAATATGAAAGATTTTTGGAAATGTTGACAAAGAATAACACCTAAAATGCTATGAAATACATCATACAACAAAGTTAACGACACTGCGCGTGTCATAAAAATGAAATATTTGTCAAAAAAAGAGGTTTACAGAGATTTTTACCGATGGTATAGTACGGGTGGTCGGAGCAGAAAATGAAAATATGCGAAGACAAAAGGATCATAAACAAATGGTGCCTGGAAAGACCCGTTTGTTTTGATTTGTCCCGCGTTTGCGCGTGGGGCGCACTGTGTCAGCAAGGCCAACGGATCGGACCCAGCTGTTGGGAAGGGAACAGCGAAAGGTCGAAGCCGAGGCAGTGCGGAAACAGATTTGCATGCGGAGACGGACATTCATTTCATTTTATCGGCCGTCCATGTGTGCACAAGAACTCATACTTTTTACGAGGAGGAAAAAGAGATGACCTTAACGCAAGCTATCTTGCTGGGCGGTTACTACTGGTTGTACACCTGTTCTCTGGGTTACGGCTTTGGTAACTTCCTGTACATGGCTGTCTTCTCCAGCATGGCAGCTGGCTTCATCCTGGGCGATGTGGTCACTGCGATGAAGGTCGGCGCCGTCGTTCAGCCGCTCTACCTGGCCTTTACCAACCAGGGCGGCACGATGTCGGTTGACCAGTGTGCTGCAGGCCTTGTGGCCACCGCCGTCGTGGTAACGTCTGGCGGCGCTGTCGATGTGGGCGCTGCGACGACGGTCGCCATCCCGGTCGCGCTGTTGTGCGCGCAGTTGCACACCATCCGCCGCATCGTGGCGGCCACGTGGGTGCACATGGCGGACAAGTACGCAGAGCAGCTCAACTTCCGCGGCATCACCATGTGTGCATTGGTTTACAACCAGTTGGTCAAGATCGTGATCTTCTGGCTGCCGATGTCGCTGGCAATGTACTTCGGTGCTTCTTCCATCGCGACGCTGATGGAGAACCTGCCGACTTGGCTGACCAACGGCCTGACCGTGGTATCCAAGCTGTTGCCGGCCCTGGGCTTTGCGATGACGGTCAACGTCATCGGCCGCAAAGAGCTGCTGCCCTTCTTCTTCGCAGGCTTCTTCTTTGCCAAGTACACCGGCGCGGGCAACATGCCGCTGACCATGGTGGGTCTGTTCCTGGCTTTCCTGTACATGACCATCATCAACGTGGGCAAGAAGGACGAGGAGAGCGAAGGCGGACTCTTCAGCAAGGAAAAGGTCGAAGAGATCGAGAACGAAAAGAAGATCCTCAACAAGAAAGACGTGTTCCAGGTCTGGGTTCGCTGGTGGTGGGCCTGTGAGCAGACCAACTCCTTCGAGCGTCTGCAATCGCTGGCTGTCTGCTTCGCGATGATGCCTGCGCTGCGCAAGCTGTATGCCGGCAACGACGACGAGCTGCGCAAGGCGCTGCAGCGTCACCTGATCTTCTTCAACACCGAGGGTATCTGGGGTTCCATCATCCACGGTATCGCACTGGCGCTTGAAGAGCAGAAGGCCATGGGTCTGCCCGTGAACGAGTCGATCATCATCTCCGTGAAGAACGGTTTGATGGGCCCGTTCGCCGGCATCGGCGACACGATCGACTGGTCGACGGTGCGCCCGCTGTTCATCGCGTTCTTCCTGCCGTACGCGGCGGAAGGCTTCTGGTGGGCGGCTGTGTGCCCGTGGCTGTTGACCTTCGCGTTCACCTTCGCAGAAGGCACCTACTTCACCCGCATGGGTTACAGCATGGGCACGCGTGCAGCAATGTCCATCCTGGAATCCGGCCAGGTGCAGACGATCATCACCTTCGCCGCTGTGCTGGGCCTGTTCATGATGGGCGGCCTGTCCGCGACCATGGTCAGCGTGCAGACGCCGATCGTGATCTGGAGCAACGGCAGCGCGATGAGCGTGCAGGCCGACATCCTGGACAACATCGTCCCGGGCTTGCTGACGGTTCTCACGGTGTACTTCGTATATCGTGCACTGAACAAGGGCAGCATGAACATGATGAAGATGACCTTCATCCTGTTGGCGGTCGGCCTGGTGCTGGGTGCGCTTGGCATCCTGGGCGATCCGGTGGCTGCGTAAGCACTTCCCAAACGCGACTGAAGAGAGAGACGGACCCTTCCCGTCTCTCTTTTTTTGCCTGCGCAGGCGAGCAGAGCAGTGCGCTGCACGGTACGCAGCGTCTGGTAGCTGCAAAACATGCCGCTGTGGTCCAACGGGGAAACCTACCAGGCGTACAAAGAACCCGTATTTCGTACGCCATAATAACACGGTACGGACTTGGGATATGGCGGCGCATGCAAACGTGCTTCGCAAGATTTGCTCGGGGATAAGGGCGTAAATTGACGAGAGAAAAGCGAGAGAGGCCATTCGCCTTTTAAAGGACACAGAGGCGGTTTGCGCCTCTTTTTTTATATGTGCTGAAAATCTGTACGGCAATGTCAAAGAAAATCCCGTGCGGGAGCCGTAATGAAAACGAGGGAAAATGCACATAAAATGGTGCGTTGGCCGCACAATGAGAAAAAAACCGATTCAAAAGATGAAAGGTGGCCCCTTATTTCTGTAGACATATGAGAGCGATTGTATGACGGAGAAAACGAATATATGCAGCTATGAGAAGGTAGGTATGCATAGGTAGGGCGGCAGCCGCATATGGATGGAGCGAGATTCATAACCGCATGGGATGGGTAAATGCGGAAGATGCAAAGAGGCGGGCAGATGTGTGGGTAACCCCGCCAATGCCGGTAATTCCAGTGGATACACTGGATGCTGGGCCGGCGATGAAGGAGAGGAATACAGATAATTGTCATATTTTGTAATCTATTGAATGACAATGAATGATCGGGTAATTCTAGAAATTTGGATGAATAAGAATTGAATATGAATTGAATAAATATAAATTTAAGTGTTTCATATAATGAAATACAAATACTGAAAAAGGCGAATTTGTGGCAAAAATTTGAAAATATTGGAACATAAAACAATATAAAGTATGTAAAAAAATAATAAAAAATAAGAAAAAGAATAAACGAAATGAGCCATTTTCCCTGCGGTTGCAGGATTGTATAGAACTGTTATAATACACGTGGGTTGTGAGTGACCGTAAGGCGTTGTCCATAGAACGAATGACGCTGTCAACCACGCCCAGTGCTTGCAACTTTGGTACGGGAATCCGTACCATGGGGCCTCGAGGGGGGCCACGCTTCCGGCAGACGGCATCGCGTGCATTTGGAAGGGAACGCGCGGGGAGTACGCCGCGGAGGCAAGCGCATGCTCCTTTACAATTTCATCGTTTTATCTGTAGAGAGCATTGCGTTGTAGTCTTTATCTTTTTATTGGGAGGTAGCAATCATGACCTTAACGCAAGCAATCTTGCTAGGCTGCTGGTACTGGTTGTACACGTGTAGCTTGGGCTACGGCTTCCTCAACTTCATGCAGCAGACGATCTTTGCATGTCTGGGTGCCGGCCTCATCCTGGGGGATGTGCCGACCGCGATGAAGGTGGCAGCAGTGGTTCAGCCGATGTACATGGCCTTCATGGGCGCCGGCGGTACGGTGGCAGTGGACCAGGCAAGTGCCGGTCTCGTATCTGCGGCCGTTGTTATCACTTCGGGCGGTAGCGTACCGGTCGAGCAGGCAACGATCATCGCTGTGCCTGTGGCACTGCTGTGCGCACAGTTGCACACCATCCGCCGCATCACCGCGGCCGCGTGGGTGCACATGGCGGATCGCTATGCCGAGAAGCTGAACTACCGCGGCATCTATCTGGCAGGTTTGGTGTACACCAACCTGTGGAAGATCGTGATCTTCTGGGTCCCGATGTCCGTTGGTATGTACTTCGGTGCCGAGTCCATCGCGAACTTGATGAGCAGCTTGCCGACCTGGCTGACCAACGGCTTGAGCGTGGTCTCCACGTTGATGCCGGCGCTGGGCTTTGCGATGACGGTCAACGTCATCGGCCGCAAAGACCTGCTGCCCTACTTCTTCGCCGGATTCTTCTTTGTTGCCTACACGGGCACTGCGACCATGCCGACGGCAATGGTGGCTGTGTTCCTCGCCTTCATCCACATGACGATCCAGAACGTCAACAAGAAGGAAGACGAGGGCGGCGGTATCTTCACCAAAGAAGAAGTGGAAGAGATCGAAGGCCAGAAGAAGATCCTCACCAAGAAGGACGTCTTCAGGATGTGGGTCACCTGGTGGTGGGCCTGCGAACAGTCCAACTCGTTTGAGCGTCTGCAGTCGCTGGCATTCTGTATCTCCATGATCGCGCCGATCAAGAAGCTGTATGCCGGCAACGAAGAAGAACAGCGCGCCGCGTTGAAACGCCACCTGATCTTCTTCAACACGCAGGGCATCTGGGGCTCCGTCATCCACGGCATCACGTTGGCGCTGGAAGAACAGCGCGCGATGGGTCTGCCGGTGGCAGAGCAGGCCATCATCTCGGTCAAGAACGGCTTGATGGGCCCGTTTGCCGGTATCGGCGACACGATCGACTGGTCGACCATTCGCCCGTTGACCATCGCGTTCTTCCTGCCCTATGCGGCGGAAGGACACTGGTGGGCAGCTGTGTGCCCGTGGCTGATCGTATTTGCGATCACCTTCAGCGAAGGCACGTACTTCACGCAGTTGGGTTACCGTCTGGGCACCCGCGCCGCCGTCTCCATCCTGGAGTCCGGTCAGGTGCAGACGATCATCACGTTCGCTTCCGTCATGGGCTTGTTCATGATGGGTGGCATGTCCGCGACGATGGTCAGCGTGGAAACGCCGATCATGATCAGCAGCGGTGGCAATCAGATGAGCCTGCAGCTCGACGTCCTCGACAAGGTCGCTCCTGGCCTGATGACGGTGTTGGCTGTGTGGTTCACCTACAAAGCCTTGAACCGCGGCAACAGCATGATGAAGATGACCTTCATCCTGTTGGGTATCGGTCTGGTATTTGGTTGCCTGGGCATCCTGGGCGCCCCGCCGACGCCTGCTGCGTAAGCAAAAGCAATGAACCCCTGCCTCTGTGGCAGGAAAGAGAGAGGTTTCCTTCACCCTCTCTCTTTTTTTATTTGCATTTTGTGGTGCGGGATGGTGGCGAGGGGTTGCGCCCTGTCGGCCTGGCGTTTGGTTGCATGGGCATTTTCGGTGCCCCGCAGACCGCATAACCACCCCCCCAAACACACCTGCAGAGGAGAGGCGCCCTTCGGCCTCTCCTCTGTTGCGCTTACAGACAAGGGTCTCCCTCCTTTCATAATGTGCGCCTGGCATCCGTGATTCGGCGAACATGGTAGAATAAAGGCGGATGCAATCCTGTGGAACGATTGCGGCGTGTAACGGGCCATGGGCAAAGCAAACGGCAAAGGGGGCACAGGGAATGTACAGCGTAATCGGCATCGATATCGGCACCTCGGGCACCAAGACGGTGGCCGTGGACGAAGCAGGGCAGATTCTCGCATCGGCGACGGCCAGCTATCCGCTGTATCAGGATGCGAACGGCTTTTCAGAGCAGCGGCCACAGGACTGGTGGACTGCCGTACAGCAGACGCTGCGGCAGGTGCTGCGTACCGTGCCCAAAGAGAACGTGCGGGGAATCTCGTTTTCAGGGCAAATGCACGGGCTCGTGGCGCTGGACGCACGGGGCAAGGTCCTGCGGCGTGCCATCTTGTGGAATGACCAGCGCACGGCGTCGCAGTGCCGTACGCTGACGCAAAGGGCGGGCGGGGAGGACGCGCTGATCGTGCACACCAACAATCGCATGCTCACCGGTTACACCGCCGGCAAACTGCTGTGGGTGCAGGAGCACGAGCCAAGCGTGTATGCGCAGATTGCCTGTGTGCTCAACCCCAAGGACTATATCCGCTACTGCCTGACGGGAGAGCGCGTGACGGAGGTCTCCGATGCCTCGGGCACCGGCGTGTTCGATGTGTGGCACCGCCGCTTTGACAGCGCATGGCTTGCGCAAATGGGTTTGGACCCTGCGCTGTTCCCGCCGTGCGTGGAATCAACGCAACAGACCGGTTGTGTCAGCCAGGAGGCGGCCGACGCCACAGGGCTGCAGCCCGGTACGCCGGTGTTCGGCGGGGCAGGGGATGCGGTGATTTCCACCACCGGCATGGGACTGACGGGCCATGAGCGCATTGGCGCCGTATTGGGCACCAGCGGCGTGGTTGCCGTGGGATTGGACGCGTGTGTGCCCAACCCAAAGGGGAAATTGCAGGTGTTTTGCAACTGTGCGCCGGGGCTGTGGCACGCCATGGGCGTGACGCTCAGCGCCGCCGGTTCACTGCAGTGGTTTCACGATTGCTTTGGCGAGACGTTGGCACGCCAAGCGCGCGCACAGGGATGCTCGCCGTTTGCGCTGTGGGATTTACAGGCGCAGCAGGCGGGTCCCGGCGCACGTGGCCTGCGCTTTCTGCCGTACCTCAATGGCGAACGCTGTCCAGTGGACGCTCCGCATGCCACCGGTGCATTTGTCGGCATCCGGGGCATCCACAATGCCGGCGATTTTGCCCGCGCAGTGATGGAGGGC
>DXZF01000130.1 GCA_019415425.1 Bacillota bacterium
GTGTATAAGAGACAGCTCCAGGGGCGGGCGGCCAATGCCGCCTTCCACCTCGATGCGCAGGCCCTCGCGCGTCGGTTTTCGCCCGCGGATCAGCGCGTCTATGCGCTGTGCCTCCTCCACGGTCCACGTGCGCACGTCGATTTCCAGCATCGCGTGTTCGGCGATGATATTGGGCCGCGAGCCGCCGTGCGCCACGCCCGCGTTGACGGTCGTTCCCCTTTCAAAATCCGTCAACCCGTGCAGGTACAGAATCTGCCTGGCCATCTCCTCCACCGCGCTGACGCCCCCTTGCGGATCGTTGCCCGCATGGGCAGCCTTGCCGTAAATCTGCATGGTGTATGCGCTGGTGCCCTTGCGCGCCGTCTTGAGGTTGCCGGTGACGGCCTCCGCCGGTTCGGCGCACAGCACCGCCACGCTCTGTTTGGCGATCTGCTCGATCAGCGCGCGGGAGGTCTGGCTGCCCACCTCTTCATCGCTGGTGCACAGCAGGCACAGCTTTTTGTGCGGCAGGTTCAGCGCCTGGCACGCCTTCATCGCCCAGATGCACGCCACAAGGCCGCTCTTCATATCCAGTACGCCCGGGCCGTACAGCCTGTCGCCCTCCTGCCGCAACGGCAGGCGCCCCTCGTCCCACACGGTATCGTAGTGGCACAGCAGCAGAATCTGTTCCTCCCCTTCGCCCATGGTAAAGCAAACGTGGTCGCCACGCTGCGGTTGCGCATACACCGTGGCCGGCACGCCCAGGCGGCTTTCTACCAGCTGCGCGATCGCGCGGGCGCATGCGTCGGCCAGCGTCTTGTCGGTGGTGGGGGACTCGCGGCGCACCAGCGCCTTGACGTCCTCCAGAATCTGTTCGCCATGTTGTTGGATGTACGCTTGGATTGCTTGCATATGCATGGAAATCGTTCCTCTCTCTGGTCCTCTCTGGCCATTGTACTTTCAGTTTAACACATGCGCCCCTTCTGTGCGCGCAATCTCAGGAGCCCGTGCCTCTGGCATGGTGCGGCACGGCAGCTCCATTGGCGCCTTGCAGGTCATAGGCGGCGTTCCTGTGAAACCGCGTCCGGTGCCTGGCCTTTCTCCATCCAAGCCAAAGCCGTATCCGGGCATCCAAATCTGTCGCTCTCCTTTTGTGCAGGGCAATGGACCAAAGCGAGGGCCATGATCTGGCATGGCGATACGGCGGGTACAATTATGCTTTCACAGCGGCGTTTTCCCCTTTTTTCCCCTGTCAAATGCCAGTTTGCGCGCACTGCGTCATGGGGGAAGGATTCGGGTTTTCTCATGTAAGGCGCGAGCGATTGATTTGCAGACGCCTTTCCGTTTCCATATGGCAGCGAAAAGGAGGACAATGCTGGTAGCAAGCAAGCATAGCCCTGCCCTTTTTCCCTGTCAAGCGCAAAACCGCATATTTGGGGAAGGCGTACTTTGCCCGTATGGAAACGGGCGAAGTACGCCTTTTTGCGTTGCCCTGCGGGCGGCGCAAAAAATTTTTGCCTTATATTTACTATCCGGTCAATCAGAGATAGAAGGAGGGGTCTTATGGCGGACGAAAGAGGGATTCCAGAGCGGCGCGTCGCTTTTCTGGAAACCTGCTTTGAGGTGTTCTGCAAAAACGGGCTGGAAAACACCGGCCTGAAGATGCTGGCGGAGGCGTGCGGGGTCACCAACGGGAGCCTGCTCTACTACTTTGGCAGCAAGGACAACATCGTCATCGAATCCACCGCCCACTGCATGGCAAAGGTGGAGGACGACTTCATGGCGAAAGCGCCCACCAGCTTTGCGGACATCGAGCGATTTTTACGGAAGATGCCCTACCTGACCGCAAAGCTCCACGGCGAAAAATACCGCTTTATGTATCAGGTATACGCCAGCCCCAAGTACCGGGCGCATGGCAAGGCGTTTTTCCAGGGCGTCAATGTCCGCTACCACCAGTACGCCGTGCTGCTCTCCGGCAAGCTGGGAATGCCGGTGGATTTTGTTCAGGGCATGATCTACATCTTTGTTCGGGCCTGCGTCCACTATGCGCTGTTTGAGGACGAGGCATACCTGAAATTGCAGCTGGATGCGATCCGCACGTCGCTACGGCTGTTTGTGAAAGAAAGCAAACCAAAGGAGGAAACCCTATGAAACCCAAATTACGCAACCGGGTGTTGACGGCGCTGCTGTCTCTGGCGCTGCTGGCCGGGCTGATGCCGGGCATGCGCATGGCGGCCTTTGCGGCGGAAAATGAAAAATCGCTGCAAATAGGCACAGGCGCGCTTAAAGAAGGCGACTTTATATACTATGGCTATGATGGGGATAGTGGCGAATTCATCAAGTGGAGGATCCTCTCCGAATATGGAAACGGCGGCACCTATGAAGAAAGCGGTGACGCGATGTTTTTGCTGTCCGAGTATGGGATGATAGGAGATCATAACCCAGGTGGTCCAGGTTATATCGATTTTGCGACTGCGCAGGAAGGGAAAAAGAACGCGTGGCAAGGCAGCAATGCACAGGCCTGGTGTGAAGAATTTACACAAACGGCTTTTACCGAAGAGGAAGCCGGGGCAATCCATAAGACCACGAAGCAGGACGGTGCGGCAACCGTATATAATATATATTGGGATTTTAGCTCTTTGGCGGGCGAGCAGGTCTTTTTCCTGTCGGCAGAAGAGGCCGGGAAATACATCAGCTATTTCAATTACGGAGATTCAAGTCTTGCGGCGTACCGAATTGACGGTTATAGTCGTGTCCCGTGGTACCTGCGCTCCCCTGTCGAGGGCTCTGATTCCCTGGTGGGAATGGTAGGCGGTACCGGCATCGTCAGGTTAACACAGGCAGACGGTGGAGCGTCACCGCGCCCTGCTTTCAACTTGAATCTGGACGCCGTTCTCTTCACATCTGCCGCCGAAGGTGGCAAGGGGGATGCCGACGTGGACGGCAACCTGGCGCAAGTTGGTCTCTATCCCGACGCGGATACCGGCGAAGATACTGGCGAGGATACCGGCAAAGAGTGGAAGCTGACGCTTCTGGACAGCAGCCGCAGCGATTTTACGGCCACTGCCGAAAGCACAACCGTAGGGGATGATTCTGCCGATTGGGTGGTTGATATCCGCTATTCCGGCGCACAAACGGGCAGCAACGAGTATGTGTCCGCCATGATCGTAGATGAAAGCGGCCATGCCCTCTACTACGGGCGCATTGCGCAGAACCGCGCAGACGGAACGGCAGAAGTCACAATTCCCGCATATCTGGGAGCCGGCAGCTACACGCTCAAGGTGTTCAGCGAGCAATGTAACGGCGATTATCAAACGGACTATGCCAGCGACTTTGTGGATATACCGCTCACGGTCAATGACGTCGCCGGGCCGATTTTGACGGCAGGAACGGCGGCCCGCGAAAAAGGGACCGAGGCCCTTGTGACTTTTTCCAGCAGCGAAGCGGGCAGCTACTACTATACCGTTGTGGAAAGCGGCGCGACTGAGGGTACGGATGTAAATACCGATGGGAGCGGCACGGCCTGTGCCCGCGGGGGAAACACCATTTCCATTGACGGCCTTACCAGCGCAAAGGAGCTGGAGGTTTACATCGTCGTCAAGGATGCAGGCGGGCATGTCAGCGACCCGCTGAAGATGGCCATCCCTGCATGCTACTCCGTGACTGTACAAATAGAAGGCAGTGGTACGGCTTACGCAGAACCTGCCATCGCAGTGGAAGGGGAGAAGATCCAATTTTTCTCCACTCCCGGCGAGGGCTATCATTTTGTAAGTTGGGAACGCGACTTGACAGATATTTGGATTGACGACGACAATACATTACGTATGCCCGCGCGTGATGTGACCGTAAAAGCGCGCTTTGTGCCGCACAACTATAACCGAATTGTTGCTACAGATGAGTATCTGGCCGCCCCTGCCACCTGTACGTCAAC
>DXZF01000131.1 GCA_019415425.1 Bacillota bacterium
CCGCCGTGCCGGCGCGCGAGCTGCGCGACGCGGCGCGCGGCCGCATCGCGGTGGGCCTGCGCGCGGATTTTTGCATCCTCTCGCCCACGCGCGCGCTGTGGGGCACCGTGGTGGGCGGCCGGTGCGCCTTTGCGCACCCGCAGGCCCCGTTTGCCTTCCCCGCATAGCGCCCGCAGCGCATTCCGCCACGCCTGCGCAGGCCCGTTTCCGTTGCCGCGCTACCCGTTCAGCTTGCGGAACTGGGAGGGCGTCTGCCCCGTCGCCTCCTTGAACAGGCGGGAGAAGTGCGCAACGGAGGCAAAGCCCAGCTGCGAGGCGATGCCGCCGATGCCGTATTCGCTGTAGCGCAGCATCTCTTTGGCGCGCCGCGCTGCCTTGGAAGTGTGCCGATGTCAAAAAGAGGGGGGACGCCGTACGGCGTCCCCCTCTTTTCCCTGTGCCCCTCCGGCCTCACGCCTGCCCGGGGTCCGTGCCGTGCTGTGCGCGCAGCAGGTCGCGGATCTCGGTCAACAGCTCTTCGCTGCTGGGGCCCTTTGGCGCCGCCTGTTCCGCGGCCAGCTGCTCGGCGATCTCCTCTTTTCTGGCGCGCAGGTTGCGCATCTTGTTGATGAGCTTGACGAACAGGAAGATGGACATCGCAATGATCAGAAAATCCACCACGTTCTGGAGGAAGTTGCCGTACATCAGCGCGGATTCCGCCTTGACGACGACGCCGTTCTCCACCACGGCCGGGCTGAGCACGATTTTCAGCGTCTTGAAATCCGCGCCGCCCGTCAATAGCCCCATGACCGGCATGATCACGTCGTTGACCAGCGAGGTGACGATCTGGCTGAACGCCCCGCCGACCACCACGCCGACGGCCATATCCAGCACATTGCCCTTGAGGGCAAACTCCTTAAACTCTTTCCACATGGCTTGTCCCACTCCTTCTATGCAGTCCCCTTCAGGATGCCGGCTTCCGGCGGATGCGGCAAGCACCTTGCCGCTTTGGGCGGCGTCACGCATCCAGCTGGGCGCGGCGCAATGCCGACTGCTCAAACCGCTCGATCAGCGCATCGGCATCGCCCGCCTGCACCGCCTGGCGCAGCGCGTTCAGCTGCGCCTGGAAGCCGTCGATCATGTGCACCAGGTTGTCCCGGTTGCTCAGGAACAGCTCGCTCCACAGCGCCGGGTTGATCTTGGCGATGCGCGTCAGGTCCCGGTAGCTGTCGCCGATAAAGCGCGCGGTCTCCTCCGGCGCCTCGTCGCTGTTGACCAGCGCCACCGCGATGGCGTGCGTGAGCTGCGAAGTGAAGGCGATGCGCCTGTCGTGTGCGTGCGGGTCGATGCGCGTCACGCGCGCAAAGCCCATCTCGCGCGCCAGCCGCTCCACCGCGTCCAGGTGCGCCGGGTCGTTGTGCGGCGTGGGGGTGAGCAGGTAGTTGGCGCCCAAAAACACCTCGTGCGAGGCATACGCATATCCCTTTTTCTCGCGCCCGGCCATGGGGTGGCCAAAGACGAAGTCCACGCCCGGCGGCAGCGCGGCCAGCACCTCGTCCACAAGCGCGCCCTTGACGCCGGTGGCGTCGGTGAAAAACGCGCCGGGCCGGCACAGCGGCGCGTACGTGCGCACCCAGCGCGCCACGTCGTGCGGGTAGATGGCCAGCACGATCAGCTCCGCCCCTGGCAGCAGCGCGCGCGGGTCCGGGCTGGCCTCGCGCAGCACGCCCTCGTCCAGCGCCGCCTGCAGCGTGTCGAGGTCGGGGTCCACCCCGTACAGCTCTCGGTAGCCCGCCCGGTGCAGCGCCTTGGCGTACGAGCCGCCGACCACGCCCAGGCCCACGATCAGGATGTTCATTGCGCGCCCTCCTCGCGGCGCTGCGCGTAATCGGCCAGCGCGTCCATGGCCAGCGCGTACCCCTTTGCGCCAAAGCCGCACAGCTGCCCGATGCACGCCGGCGCCGTCACCGATACGTGCCTAAACGCCTCGCGCGCATGCACGTTGGACAGGTGCACCTCCACCGCCGGGATGTCCATGCCCTTGAGCGCGTCGTGCAGCGCGTAGCTGTAGTGCGTGTACGCGCCGGGGTTGATCACGATTCCCTCCACCCCGTCAAAGTACGCCTGCTGCAGCCGGTCGATCAGCGCGCCCTCGCTGTTGCTCTGGAAGATCTCCACCTCGTGCCCGCGCGCCTGCGCCTCTTGGCGGATGCGCGCGCAGATCTGCTCGTACCCGGCCGTGCCGTAGATCTCCTTTTCCCGAATGCCCACAAAGTTGATGTTGGGGCCGTTGATTACCAGCAATTTCATTGCATGTTCCCTCCTCGTGCGTATGCGATGCACTGCTGCACCGCCTCTTCCAGCGTGCCGTTGTTGGCGATGCGCACATCCGCCGCGCGCTCGTAGATGGCGCGGCGCGCCTCGTACTGCGCCCTGAGCCTGGACAGGCCCTCTTCCCTGAGCAGCGGGCGCGCGCTGTAGTCGATATCCGCCGCGATGCGCTCCACCGGCCGGTCCAGGTAATACAGCCGCCCGTTTTGCCGCAGCAGCGCCACGTTGCCCTCGCGCAGCACCGCGCCGCCGCCGCAGGCGATCACCAGGCCGCGCCGTGCGCCCAGCGCCCGGCACGCGCGCGTCTCGGCGTCGCGGAACACCGCTTCCCCCCGTTGAAACAGCGCGGGGATGCTCTCGCCCTCGTGCTGTGTAATCCACGCGTCCATGTCCACAAACGTGCGCCCCAGCGCCTGCGCCAGGCGCGCGCCCACCGTGCTCTTGCCGCTGCCCGGCATGCCGATGAGCACGATATTTTTCGCATCACACATCCCGGCCTGTCT
>DXZF01000132.1 GCA_019415425.1 Bacillota bacterium
TCATAGCCGTCCTCCCCGGTGTAGCCGGTGCGCGAGAGGTGGCACGGCGCGCCCAACAGCGTGGTGTACACAAAGGTGTCGGCCTCCCGCGGCAGCTCTGCGCCCAGCGACTGCATCACCGCGTGCGCCGCAGGTCCCTGAATCGCCAGCTGTGCCGTGCGCGACGTCAGATCCCGAATCTGCACGCCGGGCGGCAGATTCGCTTGCAAGTGATCCAGCACCTTGTGCAGGTTGACCGGATTGATCACCAAAAAGTAGCGGCCCACGTGCTCTTTATCGATGTAGATATCGTCCATCACACCGCCGTCCTCATTGCAGATGAGCGAATACTTGCACGCGCCGTCCTGCATTTCGGAGATGTCGTTGGTGGTGACCATCTGCACAAATGCCTGCGCATTGGGCCCTACGATGCGGATGCGTCCCATGTAGGAGACGTCGAACAACCCCGCCCGTTCGCGCACGGCCGTGTGCTCCTCCAGCGCGCCCGCGTACTGGGCGGGCACCTCATATCCACAAAACGCGGCCATCTCTCCACCGAGGGCCACGTGCTCGTCATACAATGGCGTATGCAGCAAAGACATCCTGTCTATCCCCTTTCTGCGCGTTGCTCTGCACAACGTCATGATTTTTTATTATATCGCATCCTACATGGAAACGGAACCTTGCAGCGGCGTAATTTCGCCCGCCAGCGCGCGGACAAACACGCTGCGCACCTGTGCCGCGTCGGCATACTGCCCCAGCGCCCACATCAGCTTGGTCACCGCCGCCTCGCTGGTCATATCCTGTCCTGGAATCACGCCACAGCCCAGCAGGCGCTGCCCCACTTCGTACAGCGACAGATCGCTCTTCTCATACAGGCACTGGCTGCACACCACCACGCTGATGCCCGCATCCGAAAGCTGTTGCAGCTTTTGCAGCAAGTCGCGCCGCACAAAGTGCATGCCGCCCGCCCCAAACGCCTCCAGCACCAGCCCGCGGTAGTGCATGTGCAAAAATGCGTCGAACAGCTCGGGCCTGGTGCTGGGAATGAGCTTGAGCAGGCACACATCCGTACACACCGCATCGTACAGCGTCCGATCGTGGCGCCCGGCGGTGGACCCGCGCTCGTGTACGTGCAGCCCATCGGCGCACACCTGGGCCAGCGGCGGGGCATTGACGCTTTTAAAGGCCTCAAAACCCCTCGTACGCACCTTGACCGCGCGCGTACCGCGCAGCACCTTGTGCGCAAACGCCACGCTCACCCCCACAATGCCGGCTTCCACCGCCGCAAAGGCCGTGTACAGGTTGCTGCGCGCATCGGTGAGCAGGTGATCGATGGGCATCTGCGAGCCGGTCAGCACCACCGGCTTTGCGCAATCCATCAGCATGTAGCTGAGCATGGAGGCCGTATACGCCATGGTGTCGGTGCCGTGCGTGATGACAAAGCCGTCGTATGCGCTGCGGCGCTGCCAGATGGTGCGCGCCAGCAACTGCCACTCCTCGGCCTGGATGTTGGAGCTGTCGAGGTTGAGCACCTCTTCGCAGTCGATCTGGTAGTGCGCGCACAGGTCCGGCACATACGAGAGCAGGGCGTCGGGCGCAATCTGCGGCGCAAGCCCCTGTTCTCCCTGTTTGGAGGCGATGGTGCCGCCTGTGGTCAACAGCAAAACTCTCTTCACGTCGTTTCCTCTCCTCAGAGCAGACGCCGCCTGGCCGCGGCGCGCTCAGATAGCAGCAAAGCCGCGGTTTGCGGCTTTGCCCAAAACTTATTTACATATGTTTATCTTTTGATTTGTTCGAATTCCGCTACGCATTGCAGGATGAGCCGCACGGCGCCCTCAATGCCCACGCAGTGGCTGTCCAGGCACAGA
>DXZF01000133.1 GCA_019415425.1 Bacillota bacterium
TATAAGAGACAGGGACTATACGCTGTGCGCCATTCTCGTGCACCCCGGCTATGACTTTGACCCATCGCCGCTCGTGGCGCATGCGCAATCGCTGGGCGTGCCACTGTACATCCATCCCGGCAACGTCGTCGAGACGGCCAACGCGTTGGCCAAGCCCGGCAAGAGCCCCTGCCCGCTGTGCGCCAAGATGCGCCGCGGCGCGCTCAATGCCACGGCCGTCGCACACGGGTGCAACAAGGTGGCGTTGGGCCATCACCGCAACGATGCACTGGAGACATTTTGCATGAGCATGCTCTTTGAGAGCCGCCTCAATACGCTCTCGCCCAAGACGCATCTGGACCGCACCGGCCTGACCGTGATTCGCCCGCTGCTCTACGCGCGCGAGGGGCACATCGCCCATTTGGCGCAGCGCCTGGGCCTGCCGGTGCAAAAGCCCGTCTGCCCGTTTGACGGCCACACCATGCGGCAGACCATCAAGCAGCAGCTGCACGCGCTCTCCCAGCAATTCCCGCACGCCGAAGAGCGCATGTTTCTGGCGCTACAGCACACGGACTTGTACAACCTGTGGGATCGCTACCGCGTCCCGGATCTTCCGCCCTCCCACGGGCACGAAAGGAACGACTGATGCGTAACGACCAAAAAAATCTGCTGCTTTCCACCTTGCTCATTGCACTGTACATCGTGACGTACGCATGTCTGCACGGCCGCATCCCCAACGTCAACCTGATGTACACCGGCATGTCCATTGGGACAATCCTGCTGTTCTGCCTGTTTTTGCGCAAAATCCCGTTTCCGTTCTATGCGGCGTTTGCGCTGTTCGCCATGTTTGCCCAGTACTTCGGCTCCATGCTGGGCGGTTACCACAAGCTGTGGTGCTACGACCTGATTCTGCACTTTTCCAGCGGCGCGCTGCTGGTGCTGGCGGGCGATCTGCTGTACCAGCGCCTGTGGCGAAAGCACGATATGCGCACTGCGCCGCATGCATTGCCGCTGTGCTTTAGCGCACTGTTCTCCATCGCATGTGCCGGGCTGTGGGAGGTGTACGAGTTCACCTCCGACTTTCTGCTGCACATCGGCTCGCAGGGCAATCTGGCCGATACCATGACCGATATCATCGCCGGTACCACGGGCGCGCTGCTGGGCGTACTGGCGCTGTATGCGTGGCTGCGCCGCCAACGGGCCAAGGCCGCACAGGAGCGGGATACGGCAGCAAATGACATGGGCGCATCCTGAGAAGGATGCGCCCATCTTGTTCACGCTGCGCTCTATTTTTGCACCGTTCCCATCGGCGCATGGCGAAAACCCGGTTTTATTCCCCCTCCATCGCCTCGCACTGGGCGAGGATGTACGGCAAGATCTCTTCGCGCGCGATGTGCAGCACGTGCGCAAATTCATCGTACAGCAATTTTTCCGCCTCTTTGAAAAAGCGTTCGTCCGCCACGTGCAGCTTTTTCCCCTGCGTCCGTAGCTTTTCGCGGTGCAGATACAGCGCCTTGATGGTCTGTATCAGCTTGACGCGATCGCCCTGCGCCAGAACCTCCTTGTACGCCTGTTTGCGCTCGTTTTCATCCTCAATCCAATGGGCATCCTCCTGCGGCATGGAGCGGATGAGCGCATGAATCTCCTCCTCTGAGAGGATGCGGCGCATCCGCTGTGTGAGCGACTCGTTGTCCACCGGCACAAACACCGTGGATTTCTCGTCGTAGACCGGCTTTAAGACGTAGTAGGAAAGACGCTTTCCGTTGAAGTCCTTTTCTGTAATCTGCGCAATTCTGCACACGCCCTGCGTGTCGTACAACACGGTATCGCCTATCTCATACATCCGCTCTCCATCCCTTCCGATCTCCTGATTTCCTTCGCCGCGACCTACAGATGCCATGTGCGTTACAGATACAAACATATGGTTTGATCGCAATGAGCCTTTGTTTGATCGTGTAAGTTGCACGTTGTGTTTATTTATATGATAGCAGATTTTTCACAAAAATGCATGTGCCGGTTCGGGAAACGGCCCCCATTTCGGCCACACCGTCCGCTTTGCTTCTGTTTGCCGTGCCAAACAAAACGCCCCGTGGCGGGTGCCACAGGGCGTTCTTTGTACGGATGGGGCCATGAACCTCACTGCATATCAAAATAATCGCCGCGCTTGTAGTCGCGCACCGCGCCCGCGGCGTAAATGTCCAGATCCTCCAGCGATTTGCCGGTGCCGATGGCCACACAGGAGATGGCGTCCTCGGCCACATAGCACGGCAGCTTGGTCTTTTCCGAGAGCATGCGATCCAGCCCGTACAGCAGTGCACCGCCGCCCGTCATGCAGATGCCGTTTTCCGAGATATCCGCGGCCAGCTCCGGCGGCGTGCGCTCGAGGACGCTGTGCACCGCTTCAAAGATCAACTGCATCGGCTCCTCCAGCGCCTCCAGGATCTCGTTGCCGCCCACGCGCACGGTGCGCGGCAGGCCCGAGATCAGGTTGCGGCCGGTGACGTCCATGTACACCTCTTCACTGCGCGGATACGCCGTGCCGATGTTGATCTTGAGCTCTTCGGCCGTGCGATCGCCGATGAGCAGGTTGTGCTTTTTGCGGATATAGCGCACGATGGACTCGTCGAACTTGTCGCCCGCGCACTTGATGGATTCGCTGACCACCGCGCCGCCCAGCGAGATGACTGCAATGTCCGACGTGCCGCCGCCGATGTCCAGCACCATGGAGCCGTACGGCGCGCCGATGTCGATCCCGGCGCCGATGGCCGCAGCGATGGGCTCTTCGATCAGATAGGTCTTGCGTGCGCCCGCCTCGTCCGAGGCCTCGATCACGCTGCGCTTTTCCACCTCGGTCACACCGCTGGGCACGCAGACCACCACGCGCGGTTTGAAGAAGATCCGGCGGCCGATCACCTTGCGCAAAAAGTAGCGCAGCATGCGCTCGGTGACGTCAAAATTGGAGATCACGCCGTCCTTGAGCGGTCGAATCGCCACGATGTTGCCG
>DXZF01000134.1 GCA_019415425.1 Bacillota bacterium
ATCCGTCCAACATCTCCAACACCGAGGGGCTGTCGTTCGAATTGCTCAAAAAGACCATTTGGCAATTGCAGCCCGATGCGGTCATCGTGCCCAATGCCGTGCTGGGCGGCACGGATAGCCGCAAGTTCGATCCCATCTGTGACGGCGTGTTCCGCTTTGGGCCGTTCATCGGCGGCATCGATTTGCGCCACACCGTACACGCCACCAATGAGCGCACGCGGGTGGATGCGCTGGATCAGGGCGTGATGTTCTACATCCAATTGCTCAAAAACCTGTGCACCCAGCAGGGACGCGTGTATTGAACGGGTCCGTGCGCACCGATTTTGCAGGTACGGGGCGGCTTCCATGTGGAGGCCGCCCTGTTTGGTTGGCGCTGGAGATGCCGGCGCGCAGAAGAAGGAACGGCGCACAAAAAAGATCTGAACCAATACAAATCGATGAAAGTTGTAAAAAAGA
Source organism: Bacillota bacterium (assembly GCA_019415425.1). Classification (GTDB taxonomy): domain Bacteria; phylum Bacillota; class Clostridia; order Christensenellales; family QAND01; genus Allochristensenella. The sequence goes on from DXZF01000134.1 coordinate 457, forward strand.
TGTTATCAATGCGGTTTGAGCGTGTCAAATCGCGCCCAAAAAATATCTTTTGGTTGAAGTTGAAAGGGAATCAGGGTACAATAAACGAAAACGCCATGGGTGTATTTTTGCCCCATGGAGGATATTTGGAGGGTTATTGATGAGGGATTATATCATTGCAACAGACGCTGACTCGGAACTGTTGCTCTCGTATGTTTTAGAGAAAGGATTGCCGGTATTCCCCATGCCGCTGACGTTGGACGATGTCGAGTACAATTACGACTTGGGCCTGACCGTCCAGATCCCGGACTTCTTTGAAAAGATCGCAAACGGCGCGTCGTTCTCCTCTTCGTGCAAATCGCCTTGGGAACTCAAACAGTGGTTTGAGGGGCTGCTCAAGACCAGCAAGAACATCCTGTACATCGGGCTGTCCAACCAGCTGTCCAAGCACTTTGAGAACTGCGTAATGGCGGCCAAAGAGCTGATGGAGGAGGATCCGCAGGCCAAGATCATGCTGGTGGATACGCTGTCCATCGCGGCAGGGCAGGCGCTTTTGGTCAAAAAGGCAGTGGCGCTGCGCGAGGCGGGCAAATCCATGGAAGAAGTGGCGCAGTGGCTGGAGGAACACAAGAAGAACAGCGTGGTATTCTTCAGCGTGGATGATTTGAACTACCTAAAGCGGGGCGGTCGCCTGTCGGGCGGCGCGGCATTCTTCGGCACGGTGTTGGATATCAAGCCCATCTTGCACACGACCGAAGACGGCAAACTGGTGCCGATTGAAAAGGTGAAGGGAAGGAAGAAGGCCTGGCGCCGCATGGCGGAACTGGTGGCCGAGCGCATCCTTGACAAGGACGATGAAATCATCGTCCAGTACACCGACAAACAGGCGGGAGAATGGCTGTGCCAGCTGTTGCGCGAGAGCTGCGGGGCAGAGAATGTCCTGCTGATGCCGGTCGGCCCCGTCATCGGCGGGCATACGGGCCCCGGCGTCATGGGGCTGGCCTTTATGGGAAAGGAACGGTAAGTACCGCGAATCGCGTTTTTAGGCAAATTGTAAGCGCCACGGGGAATTTCCCCGTGGCGCTTTGTGCGCTGTGGCAGCGGGCGGGATATTGCCTATGGGCACATGCCGTGGCTTTGCGGCCCATGGTCGCCCCAAAAGCCGGTACAACTCAACAGTAGGCCAGACGCTTTTCCATCAGCTGTTCGATGGTGGTCTGGATGCTGCGGATATGCGCGGCCATGGCGGCCTCTGCCGCATCGGGGTCGCTGCGCAACAGCGCTGCCGCGATCTGCCGCTGTTCGCGCGCCCGGGTGGCTCGCCGGTTTCCCCATTCGGCATTGGTGTTGCGGATACATTCAATCACGGGCTTGCACTGATGGATCACGCGCAGGATCTCTTCGTTGCCGCACAGCTGCAACACCAGATCGTGCAAAAACATGTCGACGGAAGCGATCGCCTCGCGAAAGGCCGCGTCGTCCTGGATTTGCATGAGCAGCGTAAAGCGCGTGTACAGCGCCCGCTTCTGCGCATCGTCAATCGCCTCAGCTGCTTTTCTGGCGGCAAAGGATTCCAACACCATGCGCAATTGGCAGATATCCCGTGCCCGCTTCAAGTCGATGCTGCGCACGATGGTTCCAACCTGCGGGATGATGCGGACGAAACCGTGGCGTTCCAGGCGCAAAAAGGCGTCGCGCACCGGCGCACGGCTGACGCCGAACGCCTGCGCCACCTGCGCCTCCGAGAGCTTGTGGCCGGGCGGGTAGGTCAGATCGCAGATGCCGGTGAGCAGGCGCTCATAGGTCTGATCGCCCAGCGTGCGCTTTTCAGATTTCAGCATGCGGCAATTCCTCCTTTTCTCGTAACAGCTGCTCGATGGTCGCATGAATATTGCCGATATGCGTGCGCATGGCGGCCTCCGCCGCGTCGGGATCGCTGCGCAGCAGCGCCGATGCGATCTGCCGCATCTCGGTCACGGAAGCGGCGCGCCGGTTGCTCCACGTGGCGTTGGCATTGCGGATGCGCTCGATGACGGGCGCATAGCGCACCACGGTCTGGCGCAACTCCTCGTTTGCGCATAGCCGGTAGATCAGGTTGTGCAGGTACTGGTCCGTCGAGGCGACGGCTTTGTGATAGGCCTCTGGCTGCTGGGGCTGCGAGAGCTGTGCAAACCGCTGGTACAGCGCCTGCTTTTGCGCGTCATCGATCACCTCTGCCGCTTTCCTTGCGGCAAACGCTTCGAGGATCAGCCGCATCTGGCACACATCCGACACCTGTTTGCGGTCGATGGCGCTGACAATTGTGCCGACCTGCGGCACGATGCGTACCAATCCCTGCCGCTCCAGCCGGGCAAAGGCGTCGCGTACCGGCGCGCGGCTGACGCCAAAGGCTTTGGCGATCTGTGCCTCCGACAGCTTGTGGCCGGGCGGATACGTCAGATCGCAGATCCCTGTGAGCAGGCGCTGGTACGTCTGCTCGCCCAGCGTGCGCTTATCGGAGTCAGCCATTTTGCATCTCTTCCTCGATGCGCAGCAACCGGTTGAACTTGACGTTGCGCTCTGCGCGCACGGGCGAGCCCAGCTTGATCTTCTCGGCGCCAAAGGCAACGGCCAGGTCGGCGATGTAGTCGTCCGTCGTCTCGCCGGAACGGGCGGAGAAGGTGATGGCATAGCCGTTTTGGCGCGCAAGGCAGCCCGCGGCGATCGCTTCGGACACCGTGCCGATCTGGTTGATCTTGAAGAGCAGGCCGTTGGCCAACCCCTTTTCAATGCCCAGCTTGAGCCGTTCGACGTTGGTCACAAACAGGTCGTCCCCGACGATATACATCTGCGGCAGTGCCGCTCTGAGTTGCTGGAAACCGGCAAAATCGTCCTGATCGAACGGATCTTCCAGATAGCTGATGGGGTACCGTTCGCACAGCTGCACATAGTACGCGAC
>DXZF01000135.1 GCA_019415425.1 Bacillota bacterium
CCTTTTGCCAGAGGGAAAACGCCGGCCGGACGGGGCGACAGGGAAGGACGGCGCAGCGACGAAGTGCGAGGGGGAGTACATCAAAAATTGACACAAAATTAACAAAGAGACAATTTGTTCCAGACGTGCGATACGGTATAATAAAAACACAAGGAAATGACAGCGCATGGCAGGCGGATGAAGCGCCGGACTGCACGGCATAATAGGCGTTGAAAAGCCCAAGCGAGGAGGCGTTGGCGTGAAAATATTATTTGAAGGCGCGGCAAGGATGGTCACGGGCTCGTGCTATCTGTTGGAATCGAACGGCAGGCAGGTGCTGGTGGACTGCGGCATGCGGCAGGGCGCGGATTGCAAAGACGATGACGGCATGTTTGCCTTTGCCCCCAGCAGCATCGATGCGGTGCTGCTCACGCATGCACACATCGATCACAGCGGCCTGCTGCCGCTGCTGCGACGGCAGGGGTTTGCGGGCAAGATCTATGCGACCAAAGTGACGATGGATTTGTGCAGCATCATGTTGCCCGACAGCGGGCACATCCAGGAGATGGAGGCGGAATGGCGCACGCGCAAGGCGGTGCGCGCCGGACGGCCGCCGGTGGAGCCGTTGTATACCGCGCAGCAGGCGATCGACTGCATGGAGGCGTTTGTGCCCGTGGCCTATGGAGAGACGTTCGAGGTCGTTCCCGGGCTGACGGCGCGCATGACGGATGCCGGGCATCTGCTGGGCAGTGCGATGATCGAGGTGTGGCTGACCGAAGGGGATGTGCAGCGCAAACTGGTCTTTTCGGGCGATATCGGCAATGCGCACCGGCCCATCGTGCGCGATCCTTCGACCATCGCCGCAGCGGATATGGTGGTGATGGAGTCCACTTACGGCGATCGACTGCATCCGCCGCGCACCGACGACCGGCAGGTGCTGGCAGAGATCATCCGCAAGACGTTTGACAAGGGCGGCAACGTCATTATCCCGGCGTTTTCGGTCGGGCGCACCCAGGAATTGCTGTATGACCTGAGCCTGATCATGCGCGAGGGGATGGCGGGGCTCAAACCGTTTGACGTGTACGTCGACAGCCCGCTGTCCAGCAAGGCGACGCGGATTTTTGCGGAAAACTTCAACGATGGATACTTTGACGAGCAGGCCATGGAGCGCAAGCAGCAGGGAGACGACCCGTTTTCCTTTGAGACGCTGCACTTTGTGGAGACGGCGGACGAATCCAAAGCCCTCAACTTCCTAAAGGGCAGCAAGGTCATCCTCTCCTCTTCCGGCATGTGCGAGGCCGGACGCATCAAGCACCATCTCAAGCACAACCTGTATCGCCCGGAATGCGCGGTGGTATTCCCGGGATTCCAGGGGCAGGGCACGCTGGGGCGCAGCATTGTCGATGGCGCCAAGCACGTCAAGATCTTTGGCGAGGAGATCGAAGTAAAAGCGGATATCTACCGGCTGCAGGGTTTTTCGGGCCACGCAGATCAGAAGGGGCTTCTGACGTGGCTGGAGGGCTTTGCACAAAAGCCGCAGCACGTGCTGATCACCCACGGGGAAGAAGAGGTGGCGGAAGCGTTTGCGGCCATCCTTGCGCAGCGCGGGTACGATACCTTTGTACCGCATGAGGGCGATGTGTTTGACTTCCTCACCGCGCAGACGATTCTGGCGCCCGAAAAGCCGGCGCGGCAGAAGCAGCAGCCGGTGGAGGTGGAGCAGGTGCGTGCACACAAAGAGAAGACCAAGCCCACAGACAAGCATGAGAAGCTGGATGTCAAACAGGTGCGTCGCCTGTTGCTGGACGAGGCCAAACACATGCTGGCCACGGCGGAAGCGGCCAGCCGTGCGCTCAAACCCAACCGCAAGCAAAAGGGTGCAAAACAGGCGTATGAAATGATTGAGCAGTTGCGCAAAGCCGCCAAACGGATTCTGAAATGACGCAAAAGACCATTGCGTTGGATGTCGAAGTGGCGGATACGCGCACCAGCGGCAGCCTGTGTGCGGTGGGCGTGTGCGTCATAGCAGAGGAGCGCATTGCAGAGGAGTTCTATACGCTGTGCAATCCGGGCGTGCCGTTTGACGCGTTTTGCGTACGGGTACACGGCATCACAGCGCAGATGGTAGAGGATGCGCCGGATCTGGGCGCCGTGCTGACCCTGCTGGCGCCGTATCTGGAAAACAGCTTGGTGGTGGCGCACAACGCGCCGTTTGATGCGGGGCAATTGCGCGCGGCGGCACGGCGTACCGGGATTGCATTGCCCCGGTTTGAAACGTGCTGCACGGTACGGCTGGCGCGCAAGGTGTTTCCAGGGCGCACGAGCTATAAGCTCTCGCAGCTGCGGGATTTGATCGGCATGCCGTTTGAGCACCATCACGCGCTGTGGGACGCGCGCGCATGCGCGCAGCTGTATCTGCGCTGCCGGCAGGAGCAGGCGCGACAGGCGCGCATACAGCAGATGAGCATGGATTTGAAGGCGTTGTTCGCGCAAAAGCGCGATGGAGAACCGATACAGTCGTCCCTTCTGACGGATGGGACGTTAGGGGGTTTCGGCTTCGGCCGACCACAGCGCGCACCCGTGGAGGCGCCCGGGTCCGCGCAAAAAAGAGAGGAGCAATCGTTGCATGAACACAAAAGCAGTACGGATGTATGGCGTCAATGACCTGCGTCTGGAGGAATTTGAGCTACCGGAAATCAAGGACGATGAAATTCTGGCCAGAATCATCACCGACAGCGTTTGTATGTCATCCTATAAGGCGGCCATCCAGGGCAGCAACCACAAGCGCGTGCCCGACGATATCGACACCAACCCCGTGATCATCGGCCACGAATTTGCGGGCGTGATTGAAAAGGTGGGGAAAAAGTGGCAGGATGCGTGGAAGCCGGGCGATGCGTTTGCCATTCAGCCCGCGCTGAACCTGCCGGGCGACTTCCACACCCCGGGCTATTCGTACCCCTATTTTGGCGGCGATATGACGTATTGCGTCATCCCCAAAGAGGTGATGGAGCAAAACTGCCTGCTGCACTATGAGGGAAAGGGCTTTTTCAACGCCTCGCTGGGCGAGCCCATGAGCTGTATCATCGGCGCTTCGCACGCCACGTATCACACCAAGCCGGGCGTGTATGTGCATGAGATGGGCATCAAACCCAATGGCACCATGGCGCTGCTGGCCTGTGCCGGGCCGATGGGACTGGGCGCGATCGATTATGCCATGCATGCCGATATCCACCCGCGCCTGATGGCGGTTGTGGACATCAATGCCGACCGCCTGGCGCGCGCGGAAAAGCTGTTCCGTGAAAAGGCGGAAAAGCAGGGCATTGAGATCCACTTTATCAACACCACGGGCATGGACGATCCCAGAGCGGAATTGCTCAAACTGACCGGGGGCAAGGGCTTTGACGATGTGCTGTGCTACGCGCCGGTGCGCCCCGTCGTGGAACTGGGCGACAGCATTCTGGGGACGGACGGTTGCCTGAACTTCTTTGCAGGCCCGGTGGATAAGCAGTTTTCAGCGATGTTCAATTTCTACAACGTGCACTATGCGGCGACGCATGTGGTGGGCACCAGCGGCGGCAACACCGACGATCTGATCGAATCGCTGACCATGACGGCGCAGGGCCGCATCACCCCCGGCGTGATGATCACGCACGTGGGCGGCCTGGATGCGGTGGTGGAGACCACCCTGAATTTGCCCAATATCCCCGGTGGCAAAAAGCTGATCTATCCCGGTATCAACATGCCGTTGACCGCGATCGACGACTTTGAGGCGTTGGGCAAGACCGACCCATTCTTTGCCGAACTGGACGCGCTGTGCAAAAAGCACAACGGCCTGTGGAACCACGAGGCAGAGGCGTACATTTTGGAGCAGAAGAGCGAGAATTACTGATGTGTACGACACCCCCGGCAATCGCCGGGGGTGTCGCTTTCCATACGGGAGAACAAAGCCGACAGAGTCACATTGCGTCTTGAGATGCGTTCAAAGAGAAAACGGGGCCAGATCCACTTGCGTTTGCAACCGACTGTACGCGCATGGGCCTGTTTTGCGAATAGATGATGGACCCTTTACATGTTTGATTTGCCATATAGGTCGTTTTTGAGGGCGGCTTCTGTTACAATGAATCAAAAGTACGAATGGAGATGGCCATATGAGAACAATCTTCAAGCGAGGTTTCTGCGCGTTTCTTTGTACGATGGTCGCGATTTTCGCGTGCGCCTGCGCAAAGAGCAGCACGATGGAGTCGTCCAATCTCACCATGAGCAACCTCCTCAACCAGGGGCACTTTGCATTGGGAGACAACCACACGTTTTACCTGGCCAAACAAGATGGAATCTATGCGTATGACGCCAATACGGATACCGAACGCAATATGGTCTGCAGTTACCTTTCCGTGGATCCTTCGTATCAGTTTGGGATCGCAGGGGATTTACAATTGTATGACGGAAAGCTGTTTTTTACATTGAATTATGCGCTATATGCGGTGGATCTGGAGGACGCATCATGTGAAAAATTGGTGGACCATGCCCTTTCTCCCCGGGTATATGACGGCGTTTTGTACTACTATAAGGAAAGCGGCAGTCTGTATACATATGATCTGGGTTCCCGGAAAAACTCTTTGCTGAGCGAAGATATTCATTGCTTTCAAATCTATCAAGACAGCATTTATTATACAAAAGATAGTTCCATAGATAGTTCCATCTATAAAAGTGACCTGGCCATGCGGGAATCCACAAAGATTACGCCCACATTCGGAATTTCTCATGAGTATTTATTGGTTGCTGAGGATCATATTTTTTTAGGGTATCTGACATCAGCGCTGTATTGTATCACGGATAATCAAGTGCATCGTATCACAGATGACAATTCTTATGCCGCTTTTATAAGTCTGGATGACGAGAACCTGTATTATGAGGCGCCCAACTTTATCGATCAACAGGTTGAGGTGCATGCATGGAATCTCAGCAGCCATGAAGATACCATTATAGCAACCCTTCCCGTGAGCGCTTTTAACGGTTATAGTATGCAAACTTATCTTTACAGAGGAGAAAATGCTCTCTACCACTATTCAGAAGGCGAATTGTTTAAGAAGATTCCGTTGCATTAAAGAACTGCGGGCCACCTGAGGCAGGTCGTGGATGGAGCGTGTACCCAGCATCTCGATCCGGTACGAAATTATATTTTATTGTATTTTGAAGAGGGGAAGGAAAGATGAATCGATTTCTATCGGTTGCCGGTTATGGAAAATGGAAAGCACATATTTCGGAACTGAAAGATGTCTATTTGGAATTTGTAGCGCGTACAAAGGCTATCAATTTGGGAACCCTGAAAATGGCCACGGAATACGAACAAACCGGAAAAATGAGCGAAGGAAAGTTTTCCCCCAAACGGTTTTTACAGTGGTGCGATGAATTTGAAGAGGGAAATGTGGCCTTGCTGATTCTGTATGTAGAGAAAGAATACAGAAATATCGCTCGTATGGAAATCGAGTTGGGAACGGGACGTAATGCAAGTTATTTTGAACTGTCTTTCGATCATGAAATTATGCACGATCTGTATACACAGGACGAGATGGTTGACATTTTCAAAAGGCTTTGCATTTTGTTGGGTGCAAAGACGGGATTTATTGATCAATCAAAATTATACTTTGGTAGCAGTGCCGATGCGAACACCTTGCCAAATGAGGCGTATGTATGCTGCTTTACAGGTGTTGCCCCGGAAAAACATATCCATGAAAAGCTGCGGGGGTATTTTTGGGCCAATCTACTCACGTCACAGCATATCCAACAACTGGGTGGATGGGACAAGGTGTGTGAAAATGTGCCGCATACGACAATCCAGAAATGGATCATCGACGGTGAACCGGCCATGTATTTGCAGGCGACAGAACGTATGGAAGAATTTACAGACTCTAAAAGGTTGAGACTTAAAGAAAGCCTGCAAGGAGTGCTGTATGAAGATGTAATATTTCCTCACGTAAAATTTTATTCTGACTATAGTGGCCATTTTTTAGCGTTCAATCAGGAAGATGCGCAAAAATGGAGAATGATGAGGAAAGTGTTTGAAGGTGATCCCAAAATTATCTCGGAAAAGATTAGTAGAAACTATTATCATGGCATCAACGAAAGGGGCCAAATCTCTCCGCCTTCAAATCGCCCAATGAAAGAGGCTCCTTTGACGCCTCAAACCTTGCAAAAGGGACAAGAAGCGTTAGAGGAACACATACGCCCGATTCTGCTGCAAACGGCTGCGGCGGCGTTGGAGTTGCAATGCCGCGCGGCGGGAGAAGCCAATGTGAAACGAAGCGTATACGATACCCATGCGGTAGTAGAGACCGACGCACGGGTTTGGATCATCGAACGACAGGGGCAGCAGACAGCGGATGAGCAGGCGTGGGACAAGCTTTTGGCAGGGAAGCAGGCCGGGTGGCGCATCCACGAACAGGCCGTGCCCATCGGCATGGGGAGTATCCGAATTGCGCCGGGCGAAAGAGCGGGAAGTGCACTGTGTCATTTTGAAGCGGATCCCACCGTGCTCCCCTTCTGGATGCAACA
>DXZF01000136.1 GCA_019415425.1 Bacillota bacterium
TGCCGGTTACATTGAGACGGATGAGCGCATGCGCACGCAGCTGCCGCGGGTGTACGCGGCGGGCGATGTGCGCAATACCGTGCTGCGCCAGGTGGTCACGGCGTGCGCGGACGGCGCCATTGCCGTCAGCACGCTGGAACAGGAACTGCACGGCTGAGCGGGGACGTTGGACTTTTGCGTTTGATGGGGGAATAGAGAAATGGCAAGAATGTTTGGAACCGATGGCGTGCGTGGCATCGCCAATACCGAGTTGACGTGTGAATTGGCGTATGCGCTGGGGCGCGCAGGCGCGCAGGTGCTGGCAAAGGGCGCGCACAAGCCGCGCATTTTGATCGGGCGCGATACCCGCGTGAGCGGCGATATGCTGGAGTGCGCGCTGGTGGCGGGCATTTTGTCCACCGGCGCCATCGCGGTGACGGCCGGCGTGATTCCCACGCCCGGCATTGCGTACCTGACGCAAAGGCTGCAGATGGATGCGGGCGTCGTCATCTCCGCCTCGCACAATCCGGTGGCCTACAACGGCATCAAGTTCTTTGACCAGAACGGGCGCAAATTGCCGGATGCGGTAGAGGATGAGATCGAAGCGCACATCCAGGCGCCTGCGGAAGAACCCGTGGGCGGCGCCGAGGTCGGCCATCGCGAGGAGCTCACCGGCGCCGAGGCGATGTACGAGTTGTTCCTGCGCAACCAGGCGCGCAGGCAGCTGGATGGGATGACCATCGCCATGGACTGCGCCAACGGCGCCAGCGCGGCCATCGCGCCGCAGCTGTTTTCCAAACTGGGCGCCATGGTGCACGCCATCCATCACACCCCGGATGGGCTGAACATCAACGAGCACTGCGGTTCCACGCATCCGCAGGACCTGCAGGCGCTGGTGCGCGAGACGGGGGCGGATATCGGCCTGGCGTTTGACGGCGACGCAGACCGCCTGATCGCGTGCGATGAAAACGGCGAGCTGGTGGACGGCGACGTGGTGATGGGCCTGTTGGCGCTGTCCATGCAAAAGCGCGGCGAGCTCAAGGACGACACGCTGGTCGTCACCACGATGAGCAACCTGGGGCTGGAGCTGTCGCTCAAGGAGCACGGCATCCGCCTGGTCAAGACCGATGTGGGCGACCGCTACGTGCTCGAGGAGATGCTGCGCGGCGGGTACAACATCGGCGGCGAACAGAGCGGACACGTGCTGCTCACGGATTTGTCCACCGCGGGCGACGGCATGCAGACGGCCATCGCACTGTGCAACGTGCTGCTGGAGGCACAGCAGCCGATGAGCAAATTGAAACAGCAGATCCGCATCTACCCGCAGGTGCTGGCGGGCGCGCACGTGAAGCCGGAAAACAAACAGGCGTACCTTGAGGACGAGGCCATCAGCGCCATGATCGACGAGCTGCAGGCGCTGTACGAGGGCAAAGGGCGCGTACTGGTCCGCCCCAGCGGCACCGAGCACCTGATCCGCGTGATGATCGAGGGACCCGATCAGCAGCAGATGGAACAGCAGGCACAGGCACTTGCCCAGCTGATGGAGGAGCGGTTGGGATAGCGCGTCAAAACGGCCGTACAGGCCGTTTTTTGTCGCATAGATCGCGCGTGCATCCGGGCGGCGGCAGTTTATTGCACTATTCTGATAGCTTATCATGCCCCCCTTGTCTTTTCCCATGGATTTGGATACAATGGGACACAAACCCTTGCAGAGAACGGCAGCTGCACGGCGCATGGCGGCCGGCAGACAGCGCGGCGGACAAGCTGCCCGCCGCGCAAAATCAGAGACAGAGGAGACGATGTAAGATGGCATTTTACTATGACGAACCCGCACATACGTTTAACGAATACCTGCTGGTGCCGGGCTATTCGTCCGCACAGTGCATTCCGTCCAACGTCAGCTTGAAGACGCCGGTCGTCAAGTTCAAAAGGGGCGAGGAGCCCGCATTGACCATGAATATCCCGCTCACGTCCGCCATCATGCAGGCCGTCTCCGACGATCGCATGGCCGTGGCGCTGGCGCGCGAAGGCGGGATTTCGTTTATCTACGGCTCGCAGTCCATCCAGAGCGAGGCCGCCATGGTCGCGCGCGTGAAGGCCTATAAGGCCGGCTTTGTGGTCAGCGATTCCAACATCCGCCCCGACATGACGCTGCAGGACATCCTGGCGCTCAAGGAAAAGACCGGTCACTCCACCATGCCGGTGACCGAGGACGGCACCAGCAACGGCAAGCTGCTGGGCATCGTCACCAGCCGCGACTACCGCGTCAGCCGCATGGATCCGAGCACCCGGGTGGCGGATTTCATGACGCCGCTGAGCCATCTGGTGTATGCGCCCAAAAACACCACGCTCAAAGAGGCCAACGACATCATCTGGGAGCACAAGCTCAATTCGCTGCCCATCGTCGATGACGACGGGACGCTGCTGTACATGGTGTTCCGCAAGGATTACGATTCCCACAAGGAAAATCAGCTGGAGCTGTTGGACCACAACAAGCGCTACGT
>DXZF01000137.1 GCA_019415425.1 Bacillota bacterium
CGCATGCATCTGGCCCGGATCTCCGGCACGCTGGCGCTTCCGGAGTCGTCGATATAGATGCTGGTATTGTTGAGCGTGCGCATGGACTCCAGCAGTTTGGCAAAGTCCTGTTCGCGCAGATTGCCCGAGCGCACATCCTGCAAGCCCACCTCTGCGTCTGCGCACAGCATGCGCAGCGCGAGGTCTTTTTCCGACATCTCCAGGCTGAACACCGCCACTGCCAGATCTGTCTTTTGCGCGACGTTTTGTGCCAAATTGAGCGCAAAGCTGGTCTTGCCCATGCCGGGGCGTGCGGCCAGGATGATCAGCTGCCCCGGCTCAAAGCCGCTGGTCAGCCGGTCCAGATCGGCAAACCCGGAAGGGATGCCCGTCAACCCGCCCTGGCTGGCCATCGCGTCGTTGACGGATTTAAACGCCTGCACCAGCGCACCCGAGATGGGTTTGAGCGAATCGGCCCGCTTGCGCACGGCAAGGGCATACACCGCATCGTGCGCCTCGTTGACCACCTCTTCGGCCGGCCGGTCGGCAGCAAAGCCGCTGGCGACCATGTGCGAGCCCGCATCGATGACCCCGCGCAGCACGCTGCGGTCCTCTACGATGGCGATGTATTGCCCGACGTTGGCCGTGGTCGGCACCGCGCGCGAGAGCGTGGCCAGGTATTCCATCCCGCCTGCGCGCTCCAGCGTGCCGCGCTGCTCCAGGCGGTCCACCACCGTGACCATGTCCACCGGCAGGTTCTCTGCGTACAGCGATTCCATTGCCTCATAGATGGTGCGGTTGGCGGCGATGTAGAAATCCTGCGCCTTGATGGTCTCCATGGCGCTGATGACGGCATTGCCGTCCAGCAGCATGCTGCCCAATACCGACTGCTCGGCCTCTATGCTGTGCGGCGGCACGCGCTGTCCCTGTTCAGCCATGGAATCCCCTCCCTTCACGGTCCGCTCGCGCGGCCTTACTTTCCTTCGATCGCCTCCACGACCACCGTCACCTTGCACGAGACGTTGGCATAGGGCTTGAGTTCCACTTCATACGTGCCCACGCGCTTGATGGGCTCGTCGATCACGATGCGCTTTTTGTCGAGGTCGATGCCGAATTTCTCCTTGACCATCTCGGCAATCTCCTTGTTGGTCACCGCACCGAACAGCCGGCCGCCTTCGCCCGTCTTGACGCGGGTGGTAAACGTGGTGCCCTGCATGCGCGCGGCCAGTTCTTCCGCCTGCTTTTTCTCCTGCGCCGCCCTGTGCGCATCCGCCTTGCTGCGCTGCTCCGCTGCGTTGATATTCTGTGCCGTGGCCTCTTTGCACAGCCCCTTGGGCATCAGATAGTTGCGGGCGTATCCGTCGGATACCTCCACGATCTGCCCCTTCTTGCCGGTGCCACATACGTCCTGATTCAATACGACTTTCATCGCAATGCCTCCTTCTCATGGTCTACGTTCCGGCACAGGGCGATGCCGGCCGTGCCGCACATGCCCCTGCCGTTTACAGGTCGAGTTTCATGTCGCCGTACTTGATCCATCCGGCCTTGACCATCAGCTTATACACGCCGTAACTGATCAATGCCGGCAGGATAAAGTGCATAAAGAGAATTTTTAACAGAATGACCATTGCAGGTTCCGTACCTGCCATGGCCGTCCACGTGCCGATATTGCCCACAAGGCCACTGGTCCCCATGCCGGCGCCCATGGGGATGTTGGTCATGCGCACAATCGTCGTCGCCAGCGGCCCCAGCACCGCGCTGGCCACGATGACCGGCAGCCAGATGATGGGCTTTTTCACGATGTTGGGCACCTGCAGCATGCTGGTGCCAATGCCCTGCGAGATGAGCCCGCCCCAGCCGTTCTCTCGAAAGCTGATCACGGCAAAGCCCACCATATTGGCACAGCAGCCAATGGTCGATGCGCCCGCGGCAATGCCGCTCAGGCCCAGCGAGATGGCGATGGCAGCCGAGGAAATCGGCGCCGTGAGCACCATGCCCATTACCACGCTGACGATGATGCCCATCGGGATGGGGTGCAGTTCGGTGGCGGCGTTGATAAACGCGCCGATGTACGTCATCACCTCGTTGATGCCGGGGCCGATGAACCGGCCCACAAGGCCACCCACTACGATGGTGACAAACGGTAGGAGGATGATATCCACCTTGGTCTTGCCTGCGATGAGCGTGCCTACCTCCGCCCCGAGGAGCGAAGCGACGTACGCGCCCACCGGTCCGCCCAGGCCGTAGCCTATGGCGCCCGTCGCGGCCGAAGAAAACATCACGAGCGGGGCCGCATGGATGCCCCATGCCACCGCTACGCCAATTGCGGCGCCCACCACTGGAGAGTCGGCCGAAAGGGCCGCTCCGATCGGCGCCAGAAAGGCGAGGGCGGAGATCTTGGACAACTGGGAAATGATCAACCCGATGATCAGCGAGGCGAACAGGCCCTGCGCCATGGCGCCCAGCGCATCGATGAACCAGCGGTGAAGCAGGTTCTTTGCGCCCGAATTCCCACTTGATCCGTTCTTTTTTGGTGACATTTTCAACACCTCAATTTTATTTGAAACCCGGGAGGCCAATGCGCTTCCCGGCTCTCATTCCAAAAAAGCGTTCCGCCGGGGCCTTTCGCCCCGGTCGGAATGGATGGTTGTGTCAGATGTAAAGGTACAACTGCCGCCCTCCGGCGCGCAGACCGTCACCGCCCCTGCATCTTTTGGTATTCGATGCGGATGCCGTGCGCATCCAGCGCCTGCACCAGGGGCGAGAGGTTGGTATATCCATCATAGCGCGTGCTGCGCCCGTTGCGCATCGTCAGCGCAATGCCGGCATGGCTGGCATCGTACTGTGCGCTCTCCACCTCGGCAAACGGATAGACGCGCTGTTTGCCCGCCTGCATAAAGCACACGCCGTCGTTTTGCAGCACATAGTACGTGTACAGATACTTGTGCCCTTCAATCCACGTATAGGCGATAGACCCGGCCAACAGCACCACCGTCAGCCCCTTGTCCCACCACGAGTCGCTGCCGATCGTCAGCGCGCAGGCGAGCAGCGTAAACATCCAGTAGAAAATCCCCTGCCAGAGCACAGGCTGTATGGCCTTGAAGGCGTATACCTTTTTTCCATTCATCCGTATGACGTCCTTCCACCTGTGCCGCTCACATGCGTTCGGGCGCGGCAATGCCCAGAATGCCCAGTCCGCCTTTGAGCACATCGCGCACGGCCGTGGTCAGCTGCACGCGCGCCGCCGTCTTGCCCGCGTCCTCGTCCACAATGCGCACCTCGTAATAGAAGCGGTTATACGCCTGCGCCAGTTCGACCAGCTGCCGGGCGATCAGATACACCTCGTTTTTCTCCAGCGCGTTTTGCAGCGTCTTGGGGTACGCCTCCAATACGCGCAGCACGGCAAAGGCAAATTCGTTTTCAAGCGCGCTGTAGTCCGGTTCTGCCTGCTGTTCGCCGGCTTTGCGAATCAGGCTGCAGGCGCGTGCGTGCGTGTATTGCACGTACGGCGCCGTCTCGCCGTCAAAGGAGAGCGCCCGGTCGTAGGAAAATGCAATGTCCTTGATGCGCGCGTTGTACAGCACGCCAAACACCACGGCGCCAATGCCGACCTGTTGCGCAACCTCCTGTTTGTTTTCCAGGTGCGGCGACTTCTCCTCCAAGATCTCGGCCGCGCGCGCTACGGCGCTGTCCAGCACGTCCTCGAGCAACACCACATTGCCGCGGCGGGTGGAAAGCGTGCCCCCATCTGCCAGCGAGACCATGCCGAACGCCACATGCTCCAAATCCTTGGCCCAGTCGTAGCCCATCAGTTCCACGACCTTAAACCACTGGCGGAAGTGCAGATTCTGCTGGTACGCCACCACGTACAGGCATTTGGCAAAGTCGTACGTCTGCTTCCGGTACATGGCTGCGGCGATGTCGCGCGTGGCGTACAGCGTCGCCCCATCGGATTTGAGGATGATGCACGGCGGCATGTCGTATGCATCCAGCGGCACCACGTACGCGCCCTGCGAGTGCACCAGCAGGCCCTTTTCCCGCAGCTCCTGTACCACCGGCTCCATCTTGTCGTTGTAAAAGCTCTCCCCGGCATAGCTGTCAAAGGTGATGCCCAGGCGGTCATAGACCTTCATCACTTCCCGGATGGTGGTGTCCTTGAACCGCACAAACAGCGCCATGGCCTCCGGGTCGCCGTCCTCGATGCGCTTGAACCAACGGCGGGCCAGCTCGTTGAGGCTCTCGTCCTTTTCCGCCTCTTCATGGAAGCGCACGTACAGCTTGAGCATCTCGCTCACACCGCCCTGCTCGATCTGCATGCCGTTGCCCCACAGCTCATAGGCGGCCAGCAGCTTGCCGAACTGCGTGCCCCAGTCGCCCAGGTGGTTGATGCCCACCGAGCGGTAGCCCATGAAGTTATAGAGGTTGTACAGCGCATGGCCGATGGCCGTAGAGCTCAGATGCCCGATGTGAAACGGCTTTGCGATGTTGATGGAGCTGTAATCGATGCACACGGCCTGTCCATGCCCCAGATCCACCGCGCCGTACCGTTCGCCCTGTTCCCGCACGCGCTGCAACACGGTGCGCGCAAACGCGCTGCGTTTGACAAAGAAATTGGCATATCCGCCTACCACCACGGCCTTCTCCACACAATCCGGCATGGGGCACGCCACCACGTCCTGCGCGATGAGCTGCGGCGCCTTGCGCATCGTCTTGGCAAAGGAAAAGCACGGCAACGCATAGTCGCCCAAATCGGCGCTGGGCGGCGTTTCCAGTAAGTTGAGGACGTCCTCCGGCTGTACCTGTAATGCAGGCGCAACGGCCTGCGCAATCCTTGCACGAAATGGCACGAAGTTCGCGCTCCTTCCCGATTTCCGGCATGATTTTGGCGTATGGGAAATACGCCTCCATGCTCGTTGTCCACATGTTTTCATTTTAATATACCATAAATC